>JADYYB010000210.1 GCA_020853895.1 Bauldia sp. | reverse complement strand
GAAGTCGTCGCGGCCTATTACTGCGCCCTCGATCCGGCAACGCCGGCGCGCGTGAAGGCGGTCCTCCTCGCCGCGCTCGCCTATTTCGTCGTGCCGATCGACGTCGTGCCGGACTTCCTGGCCGGGATCGGCTTCGGCGACGACATCGCGGTCCTCTTCGGGGCGCTCACCACCGTCCGCAGCCATATCCGGCCCGAGCACCGGGAAGCCGCGAGGCGCGCGCTTGCCGAGGACGGCGAGGCGCCGCGGGCGAGGCGCCGCTAGGGTTTGGCGGTCCGCGAAGACACATTCCTGCCCCAATCGAACGGTCTCCAAGGCCGCGAAAGTGGGCGACGCAATTCACCCCGTCTGGCGTGTCGGTTCACCGAATAGTAACCATGTCGGGTCAGCTTCGGCGCGGAAACGCGCCCCTGGCAGCCACCGCCGGACCGGGCTACTTTGGATGGGACGTATGAAGGCTCTCGGCTTCCTCACTTTCGCGCTGCTTCTCATGGGTTTCGCCTGCGAGGCGTCGGCACAGACGCCGGCCCGTGTGGGCACGTTCCGCGATTGGAGCACCTACACGTATACGGGGGCGAGCGGGAAGGTGTGCTTCGCTTCCACCCAGCCGCGCGAAACCCTGCCGACCAACGTCAACCGCGATCCCGTCTTCTTCTTCATTACCACGACCCCCGGCACGCAGGTTCGCGAGGAGCCGAGCATCCGCATCGGCTACCCGTTCCGCCCCGACTCGCGCGTCAACCTCACGATCGGCGATCAGACCTTCGTGCTGATGACGCAGGGCGAGGACGCCTGGGTCGAGAACCAGGCCCTCGAGGCCGCGCTGATCACCGCGATGCGCGCCGGGCAATCGATGGTGGTCCGCGGAATCTCGCAGCGCGGCACCAACACCACCGACACGTATTCCCTGCTCGGGGTTACCGCCGCGCTCAACAGCGTGGCCACGGAATGCCCGATGCCGGGCGGGACGCCACCGGCTTAGAGCGTGACGAAGACGAGTTGAGTCGGGAATCCAACCTCCCCCTCGAGGGGAGGTCGAAACCGCGAGAGCGGTTTCGGGAGCGGGGGCATCTTGCTCGGCCATAGGCCTCGCACCTTCGACCTCCCCCTCGAGGGGGAGGTTACGTCCATTCATCGCGGTCTAACTCGGGCTTCGCGGCCGGAACTGCGGATTTCGTTCGGGCGTTCTCGTCTCGGGCTCCAAGGAGTACCGATGATGAGAACTCTCCTTCTGGCCGCCTCAGTGGCGGCTCTTCTCGCCTGGCCGGGCGCGGCCGGCGCAGCCGAACGGGCTTTCGGCTGGGTGACGCATTTCGACGAGTCCGGCAATCTCATGCTGCACGGCGACAGCAACATCTACGTCGTGCCCGACACGATCGACACCGAGGACGTCGCCGAAGGGCGGGTCGCCCATCTCAGCTACGACCTGATCAACGGGCAGCTCATCGTCAGCGAGCTCGAGATCACCGGGACGGGCGCGGGAGACAGCGACTCCTAGCGCCGCCCCCGCGGCTCTTGACGAAGGGGGCTCCAGTCTCGACTTTAGCGCCCGAACAGGCTGCCTGAACGGGCGCCGGCCCCTGGAACCCCCTTTGTCGTGACCAATCCCACCCCTTCGGTCCATCCCGGACCGGCTCGAACCCCGGCTTTCCCGGCCGGGGAGAAGTCCTCGCTGATCGGGCTCACGCGCCCGCAGCTCGGCGAAGCGCTGGCCGCTGCCGGCATCCCCGAGCGGCAGGTGCGGATGCGCGCGGGCCAGATCTGGAACTGGCTCTATCTCCGCGGCGCGACCGATTTCGGCGCGATGACCAATATCTCCAAGGACCTTCGCGCCGAGCTTGCCGAGCATTTCAGCCTGCCGCGGCCGGAGATCGTGACCGAGCAGGTGTCGGAGGACGGCACCCGGAAATGGCTGCTGCGCTTTCCGCCGCGCGGGGCTGGGCGGCCGGTCGAGGTGGAGACGGTCTATATCCCGGAGGAGGGCCGCGGCACGCTCTGCCTCTCGAGCCAGGTGGGCTGCACGCTCTCCTGCTCGTTCTGCCATACCGGCACGCAGAAGCTCGCCCGCAACCTCACCGCCGAGGAGATCGTCGGCCAGGTGCTGCTCGCGCGCGAGCGGCTCGGCGACTTCCCGGCCGGCGCCACGCCCGAGGGCGCGGCGGTGCCGAGCGAGGGGCGCCTCGTCTCCAACATCGTGATGATGGGGATGGGCGAGCCGCTCTATAATTTCGACAACGTGCGCGACGCGCTGCAGATCGCCGCCGACGGGGAGGGGATCGGCCTCTCCAAGCGCCGGATTACGCTCTCGACCTCGGGCGTGGTGCCGGAGATCGTCCGCGCCGGCGAGGAGATGGGGGTGATGCTCGCCATCTCGCTCCATGCCGTCCGCGACGAGCTCCGCGACGTCCTGGTGCCGCTGAACAAGAAATACCCGATCGCCGAGCTGATGGCCGCCTGCCGCGCCTATCCCGGGCTCTCCAACGCGCGGCGCATCACCTTCGAGTACGTGATGCTCCGGGGCGTGAACGACTCCCTCGCCGACGCGCGCGAGCTGGTGCGGCTCCTCTCGGGCATCCCGGCCAAGATCAACCTCATCCCGTTTAACCCATGGCCGGGCACCGACTACGAGTGCTCCGACTGGGAGCAGATCGAGCGCTTCGCCGAAATCATCAATCGCGCCGGCTACGCCTCGCCGATCAGGACGCCGCGCGGCCGCGACATCCTCGCCGCCTGCGGGCAGCTCAAGAGCGAGAGCGAGCGGCTCCGCATCCGCGAGCGCCTCGCGCTCGAGGCGATGATCCCGAGCGGGACGGCGTAGCGCCGGCTCTTCCCCTCTCCCGCTTGCGGGGGAGGGCAGGGAGGGGCCTCGCGGCAAGCGAGGCTGTACAAATCTCAAGGGTTCGTGCGAGTCTCGACCCATCGCGCTTCTGATCGTGCGTGCAGCGGGGCCCCCTCCAGCTGCGCTAGGGCCTCTCGGCCCAAGCTCCGCTACCTCCCCCGCAAGCGGGAGAGGGGAAGGGTGGTGGTGGCCTTGTCCGGCGATGAGGAAGCCGAGCTGCGGGGGGTCGGTTGAACTCACCGCGGCCAACGAACGTTCTTGAGCTATGCTGACGGTGCTCGAACGACTCTCGAAGAAGAATGCCGCGGCGCTGCTCGCCGAGACGCGCCGCGAGCTCAGTTCCTGCACCCGCTGTCCGATCTATCTCACGAGCCCGATCACCGTGTTCGGCGAGGGGCCGGCCGACGCCAAGGTGATGCTGGTCGGCGAGCAGCCCGGCGACCGCGAGGACATCGAGGGACGGCCGTTCGTCGGACCCGCCGGGCGGCTCCTCGACGTGGCGCTGCAGGAGGCGGGGATCGACCGGCGGCGGGTCTATGTCTCGAACGCGGTCAAGCGCTTCAAGCACGAGCTCCGGGGCAAGAAACGCATCCACAAGAAGCCGACCAACGGAGAGATCGACGCCTGCCGCTGGTGGCTCGACCGCGAGCGCGCGGCGGTGAAGCCGCGGCTGATCGTGGCGATGGGCGCCACCGCCGTGCGCGGCGTGCTCGGCAAGACGGTGCCGCTCGGCACGCTGCGCGGCGAGGTCCGGCCGCTCGACGAGCGGACGCAGGTGCTGGTGACGGTCCACCCGTCCTTCCTCATCCGCCTCCGCGCCGCCGAGGGCGGGTACGAGGAGGAGTATGCCCGCTTCGTCGCCGACCTCCGGCTCGCCGCCCGCTTCGTCTGAACGCCGGCCGCATCGACAGGCCGGGCCGAGCTATCGATCGGGCAGGCGTCCCTTCAATTAACCTCCCCCTTGCGGGGAGGTCGAAATCGCGCAGCGATTTCGGGAGGGGGTGAGCCGGAAGGACGCTGCGGAAGCTGGGGACGCGGGCTTCGCCCGCTACCCCCTCCCGAAGATGCTTCGCATCTTCGACCTCCCCGCAAGGGGGAGGTTAAGGCTTTGAATCCAGTCCTGTCATGGTCTAGACGGTCCACGCTGACGGGCGGCGAACCGCCTCGGGCGGGAGCGTCGATGTCACGGAACGGGTTGATCGCGGCGCTTGCCGTCGCGCTGCTGACGGGGCTCCTCTTCGGGCTCTGGCCGCAGCTCGACATCGCCATCGCCGAGACCTTCCGCAACGCCGCCGGCCAGTTCGGGGCGCGCGACATCGGCTTCCTAAACCAGCTCCGCTCGAAGTCGATGTGGGTGGTCGGCGCCCTCGCCGCGCCCGCTTTCATCGCGGTGATCGGGAAGCTGATCGTGCCGCGGAGGAGGATGCTGATCCCGGGGAGCGCGGCGCTGTTCCTGATCTCCACGCTGGCGCTCGCGCCGGGGCTCGCGGTCAACGGCATCTTCAAGGAGCACAGCGGGCGGCCGCGGCCGGTCCAGGTCGAGGAACTCGGCGGACCGGAGGACTTCAAGGCCTGGTACGATTTCTCGGGCGCCTGCGTGCAGAACTGCTCGTTCGTCTCCGGCGAAGCCTCGGGCGGGTACTGGACAATCGCGCCGGCCGCCTTGGCGCCGCCCCAGTGGCGCGCGGCCGCCTATGCCGCCGCGATCGCCTACGGCACGGCGGTCGGCCTCCTCCGCATGGCCTTCGGCGGGCACTTCGCCTCCGACGTGATCTTCGCCGGCGTGGTGACGTTCCTGATCGTCTGGATTGTGCACGGCCTCATCTACCGCTGGCCGCGAACGCGGCTCCCGGAAGGGGCCGTGGAGGGGTGGCTGGCGCGGGCCGGTCTGCGGCTGAGAGGCCAGCGGTCGGCCCCCGCGGCCGCAACGAGTCCTCCCAGCTCCGAACCTCCCCTTTGAGGGGAGGTCCAAACCGCGAAGCGGTTTGGGGTGGGGGTGGTTCGGCGCATCGGTCTCGCTGCGGCAAGTCGATAGGGCGGAGGACGCGGGCTTCGCCCGCTAGCCCCCACCCGAAGCTGCTCGGGCAAGCCCTCGCACCTTCGACCTCCTCTCAAGGGGGAGGTTCAGAACGGGAATTGGTCGTGGGAAGTCCCTGAAGTTGCCGCGAGCCGGACGGCCCCCTATAAGCCCGGCGTCATCGTTTCGGGGCGCCCATGTCGTCAACGGTCAAGAAAGTCGTCCTCGCCTATTCGGGCGGCCTCGACACGTCCATCATCCTCAAATGGCTGCAGACCGAGTACGGGGCGGAGGTGGTGACCTTCACCGCCGATCTCGGCCAGGGCGAGGAGCTCGAGCCGGCGCGGAAGAAGGCCGAGATGCTCGGCATCAAGGAGATCCATATCGAGGACCTCCGCGAGGAGTTCGTGCGCGACTTTGTCTTCCCGATGTTCAGGATGAACGCGCTCTACGAGGGCCAGTACCTTCTCGGCACTTCCATCGCGCGGCCGCTGATCGCCAAGCGCCTCGTCGAGATCGCCCGCGAGAGCGGGGCCGACGCCATCGCCCATGGCGCGACCGGCAAGGGCAACGACCAGGTGCGCTTCGAGCTCACCGCCTATGCCTTGAACCCCAACATCCGGGTGATCGCGCCGTGGCGCGAGTGGACCTTCAAGTCGCGCACCGACCTCATCGAGTTCGCCGAGAAGAATCAGATCACGGTCGCCAAGGACAAGCGCGGCGAGGCCCCGTTCTCGGTCGACGCCAACCTCCTCCACTCCTCCTCGGAGGGGAAGGTGCTGGAAGACCCGTGGGAGGAGCCGCCGCCTTACGTCTATCAGCGCACGATCGCGCCGGAGGACGCGCCGGACAAGGCGACCTATGTCGAGATCGAGTTCAAGGACGGGGACGCGGTCGGGATCGACGGCAAGAAGCTCTCGCCCGCGGCGCTTCTCACGAAGCTCAACGAACTCGGCAAGTCCAACGGCATCGGCCGGCTCGACCTCGTCGAGAACCGCTTCGTTGGGATGAAGTCGCGCGGCGTTTACGAGACGCCGGGCGGCACAATCCTCCATCTCGCGCATCGCGCCATCGAGTCGCTCACGCTCGACCGCGAGGCGGCGCACCTCAAGGACTCGCTCATGCCGCGCTACGCGGAGCTCGTCTATTACGGGTTCTGGTTCTCGCCCGAGCGGGAGATGCTGCAGGCGCTCTGCGACAAGAGCCAGGCCAATGTCGAGGGCACGGTGCGGATGAAGCTCTACAAGGGCGGCGCCACCGTGGCCGGCCGCAAGAGCCCGAAGTCGCTCTATTCGAGCGAGCTCGTCACCTTCGAGGACGACCGCGGCGCCTACGACCAGAAGGACGCGGCCGGCTTCATCCGCCTCAACGCCCTCCGCCTCCGCACCCTCGCCGCGCGCGAGAAGAAGAGCTAGGCGGGGATGGGCAATTTCCGCCTCGCGCACTTCCACCGCCCCCTTGTGGGGCAGTCGAAACCGGCGTTTCAGCCGGTTTCGGGTGGGGCTTTGCGCCGTGGGATTTCTCCACCTCGCTTGCCGCGAGGCCCCCTCCCAACCTCCCCCACAAGGGGCGAGAGGCTAGGAGAAGCAGCATGATGGCGTCGTGGACGCTCTTCACCTTCGACCGGACCGAGTACCGGATCGACGTCACCTTCGTGATCCTCTTCGGCTGGCTGGTGGTCAGCGCGCTGGTGTTCGCCGGGGTCGGGCCGGCGATCAACACCGCCGTCTTCGTCGCTATCGTGTTCGGGAGCGTGTTCCTGCACGAGCTTGGGCACCTCTTCGCGGCCAAGGCGTTCGACGTCAGGACAACCTCCGTCACGCTGCATTTCTTCGGCGGGGTGGCGAGCTTCGCGCGCCAGCCGCAGACCTGGACGGCGGAGAACCTCATCTCCTTCGCCGGGCCGGCGGTGAACCTTGCGATCGCGCTGGTCCTTCTCGCCCTCGTCGGCGACCTCAGCTACGAGGCGATCCGGCTGAAATTCCTCGGGCTCCGGCTCGGGATCGTCGACGACATCATCTACGTCAACCTCTTCCTCGGCCTCTTCAACCTCCTGCCGGCGCTGCCCTTCGACGGCGGGCGCATCCTCCGCGGCCTCCTCGCGCCACGGATCGGGATGCGCAACGGGACGCTGATTCCCGGCTATCTCGGGGTGCTCGTGGGCGGCTATTTCGTGCTCTCGGGCCTCTTCAGGCTCGACACGTTCGTCGCCATCCTCGGGGCGTTCATCGCTCTCTCGGCCTGGAACTGGGTGCAATGGGCCCAGGGCATCGCCAACCGCCCGGGCGGCGGCGGGGGACGGCCGCGGCCGTAGCGGCCGCCCAGCTCCGGTGAGCTGTGATGCGTCGCGGTTGATTCGCGACTACGGCGAAAGGCTCGACTGATGACGACACGCCGCCGGGGCATGACACTTGCCGAACACGAAGCCCTCCTGAAGGCTGAGGGCCGCTATGACGCGATGGTCGCGGCCCATCGGAAGCGTGATGAGGAATTGCAGCGCCGAGAGGAGGAATTTGCACGTGCAGAAGCTCCTCTCTTGGACGATCTGCGGAAGGCCGGAGTGCACGTGACGTCTGCGTGGGACCTGGTGAACTCGGAGAACACTTATGACCACGTTCTTCCGATACTCTTGGGTCATCTCGCCAGACCCTATCCCGACGCGGTTCGCGAAGGGATCGCGCGGGCCCTGGCCGTCCCGGCAGCGCAGTTCGCGTGGCCTGTCCTGGTCGACCTCTACAAGAAAGAGCAGGGCAGACAGACCAAGGACGGCCTGGCCGTTGCGATCGCCAATACCGTCAACAGCGAAACCATCGACGAGCTTATTGGCCTCGCAAAAGATACCGTGCACGGCAGTAGCCGGCTTCTCCTCTTGTCCGGTCTCAAGCGGTCGCGACTCGAGCGAGCCCGACAAGCCCTGGTTGAGCTTGAGGACGATCCCGATCTGACCACCGAGGTCCGGGTCATACTTCGGAGGAGACGGCGATCTCCGCGATGAGCGGCGCGTCCGTATCGCGGTCTGAGTGGTTGGACTGGCCGAGAGAATCCCGGATTCCGGCCAGTTCTCAGGTTTCGAGCCCGAATCTTCTGGACCCGCCGCCGCGGAACGACTACCTAAGCGCCGCAGCCGGTGAGCCGACGGGGACGCCCGTCGTCAGGCTGTCATTCTCCAGCACCAGACGAGACGGTGCCCGCCCGAGTGGCGGTTTTCGTGATTCAGGACCGCCATGTCCCTCCGCAACATCGCCATCATCGCGCATGTCGACCACGGCAAGACCACGCTGATCGACGGCCTCCTCCGCCAGTCCGGCGCCTTTAGAGACAACCAGCGCGTCGCCGAGCGGGCGATGGACTCGAACGACCTCGAGCGCGAGCGCGGCATCACCATCCTCGCCAAGGTCACCTCGATGCCGTGGGGCGCGGACCGCATCAACATCGTGGACACGCCCGGCCACGCCGATTTCGGCGGCGAGGTGGAGCGCATCCTCGACATGGTGGACGGGGCGATCGTGCTGGTCGACGCCTCCGAAGGGCCGATGCCGCAGACCAAGTTCGTGCTCTCCAAGGCGCTCAAGGCGGGCCTTCGGCCGATCGTCGCGATCAACAAGATCGACAAGGCAGACGAGCGCCATGTCGAGGTGCTGAACGAGATCTTCGACCTCTTCGCCGCGCTCGACGCGACCGAGGAGCAACTCGACTTCCCGATCCTCTACGGCTCGGCCAAGCAGGGCTGGATGGCCGACAAGCCCGAGGGGCCGAAAGAGTCGCTCGCGCCGATGTTCGACCTCGTCATCAAGCACGTGCCCGAGCCGGTCGTGGAGGAGGGGCCGTTCCGCTTCCTCGCCACGACGATCGAGTCCAATCCCTATCTCGGGCGTCTCCTGACGGGCCGCATCGCGTCGGGCACCGTCAGGCCGAACATGCCGATCCACGCGCTGTCGCGCACCGGCGAGCGGATCGAGGTTGGCCGGATCTCCAAGGTGCTCGCCTTCCGCGGCCTCGAGCGGACGGCGATCGAGGAGGGCGTCGCCGGCGACATCGTCGCCATCGCCGGCCTCGCCAAGGCGACCGTCGCCGACACGATCACTGTCCCCGAGGTGACCACGCCAATCCAGGCGCGGCCGATCGATCCGCCGACCCTCGCCATGACCTTCCGCATCAATGACGGGCCGCTCGCGGGCCGCGAGGGCGACAAGGTGCAGAGCCGCGTCATCGGCGACCGGCTCCGGCGCGAGATCGAGGGCAACGTCGCGCTCCGCCTCACCGTCGGCACGGACAACGATTCCTACGAGGTCGCCGGGCGCGGCGAGCTGCAGCTCGGCATCCTCATCGAGACGATGCGGCGCGAGGGCTTCGAGCTCACCATCGGCAAGCCGCGCGTGGTCTATCGCAACGGACCGAACGGGGAGCTCCTCGAGCCGATCGAGGAAGTGATCGTCGACGTCGACGAGGAGCATTCGGGCGTGGTGGTGCAGAAGCTCTCCGAGCGCCGTGCCGACCTCCTCGAGATGCGCCCCTCGGGCGGCGGGCGCGTCCGCCTCATCTTCCATGCGCCGACGCGCGGGCTGATCGGCTACCAGTCGGAGCTCCTCTCCGACACGCGCGGCACGGCGATCATGAACCGCCTCTTCCACGCCTACGAGGACTATCGCGGCGACATCGCGGCGCGTAACCGCGGCGTGCTGATCTCCAACTCCGACGGGGTCGCGGTCGCCTACGCGCTGTGGAACCTCGAGGAGCGCGGCGCGATGCTGATCGACCCGGGCGTGGACGTCTATACCGGGATGATCGTCGGCGAGCACAATCGCGGCAACGACCTCGAGGTCAACGTCCTCAAGGGCAAGAAGCTCACCAATATCCGCGCCGCCGGCAAGGACGAGAACGTCGCCCTTACCCCGCCGCGCCGCCTCAGCCTCGAGCAGGCGATGACCTACATCGCCGACGACGAGCTGGTCGAGGTGACGCCGAAGTCGATCCGGCTCCGGAAGGCGATCCTCGACTCGAACGAGCGCAAGAAGGCCTCGCGCACCGCCGCGGCCGGCGCGGCCTAGGCCTTAGGCCAGCTTCGGGTGCCGGGCACCTAACTCCCGGCGCATTCGATGGCCTTGACCATCGTCTGCACGGCCGCCGCGTTCCTCAGCCCGCCGTCGCGGGTCAGCGTTCGCCAGGCGTGGAAATCCAGCGCGAGATGCAGGAGCACGCGCTGGCGCGCGCTCAGCCCGTTTCCGAGCACGTCGCGGTAAGCCTCGAGGACCGGCGCCACGTGGAGGACCATGACCTCCTGCGTCGGGGCGTGAAGCTCGACGTCGCGCAGCACGGCGCCGAGAAGGTCGCGGTTCCGCTCGTACCAGTCATAGACCTTCCTCAGCCCCGTCCGTAGCCGCTCGCCGGGTTCGGGGATCTCCCGCCATGGCTCCGGATCCGGCATCGGATGGCGCTCATGGAAGAGCCCCGAGCAGGCGTGGTGAAGGCTCATCTCGTCGGGGAAGTGGGCATAGAGCGTGTGGCGCTGCACGCCGGCCCGCTCGGCGACCATGCTGAACGTTGTCCGCGCCGGTCCGACGCTGCCGTGCAGTTCCACCGCCGCCTCGACGATGCGCCGGCGGGTGTCGGCCTGCTGCTCGGCGCGGCGTTTCAGCGTGTAGGCGCGGGTCATGAAATTTCCAATGCACATACGTGTGCAGTCATATTGACGGCCTCTCCGAATTTCATTACACGCCTATGTACGACGAAATCGTCGTGACTTCCACCCCGCAGGCCAAAGCTGAGAGCGAGCCTGCAGATCAAATCATGTCTTCGCGCAGGAGGGAGACGCTGAGATGTCCCACAAGACCGGAATGCTGATCGCAGGAATCGTCATCGCACTCGGTGCATCCGCCGCGTCGGCGGCGCTGCTCGCCCCCAACGAGGCGGCGCGGATCGATGCTTCGTCCACCCCACGCCCGGGCGAGCCGTCGCTGGCCGACATCCGCGCGGCGACCGAGCGCTTCCGCGACGTCGACGTGGCGCTCGCCGAAGGCTATGTGCGCGACCCGGCCGACATGTGCGACACCGCCGTGATGATGGGCCAGCCGAGCGAGCTCGGCGCGATGGGCATCCACTATGTCCGCTTCGACCGGCTCGGCATCTCCGCGCCGCCCAATCCCCGCGTCGACGGCAACGGCACGCGCACCGATTTCCTCGAGCCGGCGGTGCTGATCTACGAACCGCAGGCCGACGGCTCGCTGGAGCTGGTGGCGGTGGAGAATCTCGTCTTCGCCGCCGCCTGGGCGGGGGCCGGCAATGCGTCGGTGCCTTCGTTCCACGGCGTCGCCTACGACACGATGGCCGACGATCCCGCGACCGCGATCGACGAGGCGCATAATTTCATGCCGCATCACGACCGGCACGTCTGGCTCTATCGCGAGAACCCGAACGGGGTGTTCGCCCAGTACAACCCGCGCGTCACCTGCGAGCATCACGGCATGGACCATGCCCATCAGCATGCGGCGCCGCCCTAGGTTGACAGTAGCGGCTTAAGACCCGACATTCGTCGTCGAGTTCAACAACTGAAAGGAGGTGATCCAGTGTCTCAGAGTGCTTTGCTGCGGTCTGTCCCGGTGACCTGGATGCTCGCTCCGCGAGGTGTCCAAGGCGCCTGATAGCGCCAGCGGCCCCAAGCCGGACCGCGGACAAGATGCACAAGGAAAGGGCCGTCCCCGAAGGGGGCGGCCCTTTCTGTTTCTGCGCCGTCGGCGCCCCGTTCCCCCTCCAGCTCCGCTAGGGCGTACGGCCCAAGCTTCTCTACCTCCCCCGCAAGCGGGAGAGGGTAGGGAACGGGCGCCAGCAGACCGTCATGCGTGGGGCGCGAGTCACACTTCTTGCGGAAGTGGAGCGAAGAGGCGCGATGGACTCTTCCCGCTGCGCTCAAGCGGTCCTATGCTCCCCCTATGAGCGGTACCCTTTCGATCGATGTCCGACGCGCCGTGGCCAAGGACGCCAAGGCGATCACGCAGGTCCACGACACGGCCTGGAAGAACGCCTATGCCGGCCTCATCCCGGCCAAGGAGCTCAACCAGATGATCGCGCGGCGCGGGCCGGCATGGTGGCAGCGGGCGATCAAGCGCGGCGCGGCGGTGCTGGTGATCGAGGTCGGCGGGCTCGTGGTCGGCTATGCCAGCTACGGCCCCAACCGGGTGCGCGACCTCGCGCAGAAGGGCGAGGTCTACGAGATCTACATCACGCCCGAGTATCAGGGCGTCGGGCTCGGCACGCAGCTCTTCCTCGCCGCGCGGCGCGAGCTTCTGCGCGGCGGCTTCCCCAGCCTCGTGGTGTGGGCGCTCGCCGACAACGAGGGCGCCTGCCGCTTCTACGAGAATGCCGGCGGCCGGCGCGCCGCGCGCGCGCTCGAGCGCTTCGGCTCCAAGACGCTGCCCAAGGTGGCGTTCGTGTGGGCGCGGAAGGCCGCCTAGCCTTACATCGCCGGCTCTCGGGTGATGCCCATCCAGCCGGGCTCGTCGTGGCCGCAGACAAAGTCGCGCGCGATCGTGTCGGCCGCCTCGCGCGCCAGCGCGTTGGCGTTGGGGTTGAGGAGCGCGTCGACATAGGCGACGTGGCAGACCGTGCCGGTCTCGCCCAGCCGCGTGACCACCAGCACCTGGCCGCGAGGCGATGATTCGGTCTCGTCGGTGAAGAAGCGGAGGATGGTGGCGAAGGCCTCCCAGCCGCCCTCGACCGGCTGCACGCGCCACTCCATCGTGTCGTGGATGGTGTTGAACTGCGGCAGCGTCTCCGAGGCGGCCAGCTCGTTCTCCGCGTTCGGGCCATAGGAGACGAAGAATCTGAGGTCGCCCTCGGCGACCATCACCTCGAGGTCGTGGTAGCCGCGGCACCAGTAGCGGGCGCTCTCCATCTCCTGGTCGGGCGCCGAAAGCTCCTCGCCGCATTCGGTGAGGATGAGCTTGGTATAGACGCTCTCGGTGCGTCCCTGGGCGTCTGCCGCGACCGGCGCGAGGACGAGAAGCGGCAGGATTCTGGCAATTCTCATGCGGGGGCTCCCAGCCATGGCCGGCGGCGAGTCTAGTCGAGAATCGCGCGGGCGGGGAGGCGGCTAGGCCGGGCGCCTCGTTATCGGCCGCGCCGGGTTGCCGGCGACCGTGGCGCCTTTCGGCACGTCGCGCGTGACCACCGAGCCGGCGCCGACGATGGCGTCGTCGCCGATGGTGACGCCGGGCAGGATGATCGCCCCGCCGCCGATCCAGACATCGCTGCCGATGCTCACCGGCCGGCCGAATTCGAGCATCGCCCGGCGCTGCGCGGGGTCGCGCGGATGGTCGGCGGTGTAGATGTGGACGCCCGGCCCGATCTGGGTGCGGGCGCCGATGGTCACCAACACGACGTCGAGGATCACGCAGTCGAAATTGAGGAAGACGCCCGGCCCGAGGCGGATGTTGAAGCCGTAGTCGCAATGGAAGGGCGGGCGGATCGTGGCGCCCTCGCCGACCTCGGCGAGGCGCTCGCGGAGGAGGTCGTGCCAGACGCTCGTCGGCCGCTCGAGGCTGGCATTGTAGCGCGCGAGCCAGCGCGCGGTGGCGT
>JADYYB010000209.1 GCA_020853895.1 Bauldia sp. | reverse complement strand
GGCTCATCAAGACGATGATCGCGATCGTGATCGCGTTCTTCTTCTGCTTCTATTTCGCCGACGAGATCTTCAACATCCTGGTCCAGCCCTACAAATGGGCGACCGGCAACGACCCGAGCCGCGGCCTCATCTACACCGCGCCGCAGGAATATTTCCTGACCCAGGTGAAGATCGCGATCTTCGGCGCCATCTTCATCGCCTTCCCGATCATCGCCACGCAGATCTACCGGTTCGTCGCGCCCGGCCTCTACAAGAACGAGCGCAAGGCCTTCGCGCCCTATCTGGTGGCGACGCCGATCCTCTTCGTGATGGGCGCGGCGCTCGTCTATTTCGGCATGCTGCCGATCGCGCTCCGCTTCTTCCTGTCCTTCGAGCAGCCGGCCGGCGACGGGCAGATGGCGATCTCGCTCCTGCCCAAGGTCAACGAGTATCTCTCGCTGATCATGACGCTGATCTTCGCCTTCGGCATCATGTTCCAGCTGCCGGTCATCCTGACGCTCCTGGCGCGCATCGGGGTGATCACCGCCGATACGCTCCGCTCGAAGCGGAAATACGCGATCGTGCTTGCCTTCGTGGCGGCCGCGATCCTCACCCCGCCGGACGTGATCAGCCAGTTCGGCCTGGCCATCCCCACGCTCATCCTCTACGAGCTGTCGATCCTCGCGGTCGTGTTCGTCGAGAAGCGCAACGCGGCTGCAGCGGCCGCCGCCGCGGCGGCCGGGCCGGAAGGCGCGGGCAAGCCGGCGTAGAACGGCATCCGGCATCTGGCACCCGGCATCAGATGACTTCCGGATGCCTGTTGCCGGATGCCCGTTGCCTGCCACATGACGGCGCGCGCCCGGCCAGCTATTTAAGGCGCCCGTCCTCCCCTTAGAGTCAGCCGCCATGCTCGACATCAAATGGATCCGCGAGAACCCGGAGGCGCTCGACCGCGCGCTCGTCAACCGGCGGGGTGCCCCGGCCTCGGCGCGGCTGATCGCGCTCGACGAGGCGCGGCGGGCGCACATCACCAAGGTGCAGACCGCGCAGGAGCGGCGGAACGCGGCCTCCAAGGAGATCGGCAAGGCCAAGGCGTCCAAGGACGAGGCGACCGCGACCCGGCTGATGGCCGAGGTCGCCGACCTCAAGATCTTCCTGCAGGGGGCCGAGGAGGAGGAGCGGAAGCTGAACGCCCGGCTCGACGCCGAGCTTGCCGCCATCCCCAACGTCCCGCTCCAGGAGGTGCCGGTCGGAACCGACGAGACCGCCAATGTCGAGAAGAGCCGCTGGGGCGAGCCGCGCCGGTTCGGCTTCCAGCCGAAGGAGCATTTCGAGCTCGGCGAGCCGACCGGCATGATGGATTTCGAGGCGGCGGCCAAGATGTCGGGGGCGCGCTTCGTGGTGCTGAAGGGGCACCTGGCGCGCCTCGCGCGCGCTCTCGGCCAGTTCATGCTCGACCTCCACACGACCGAGCACGGCTACACCGAGGTCGAGCCGCCGCTGCTGGTGCGCGACGAGGCGATGCGCGGCACCGGGCAGCTGCCGAAATTCGGCGCCGACCTCTTCTTCGGCGCATCGGCCGAGCGGCGGGAGCTGCAGGCGCGGCGGGTGATCGAGGCCTACTGGCTGCCGCACGACACCGAGGTGCTGAACAGCGGCGCGAACCCGGCCGAGGTCGTCACCGCCGTCTTTGAGCGCGCGCCGACCTCGGAGGAGTTCTGGCTCATCCCCACGGCCGAGGTGCCGCTGACCAATCTCGTGCGCGAGTCGATCCTCGAGGAGGCGGCGCTGCCGCTCCGCTTCGCGGCGCTGACGCCCTGCTTCCGGTCGGAGGCGGGGGCGGCGGGGCGCGACACGCGCGGCATGCTGCGGCAGCACCAGTTCAACAAGGTCGAGCTCGTTGCGATCGCCACGCCCGAGCAGTCCACGCACGAGCACGAGCGGATGCTCGCCGCCGCCGAGGAGGTGATGCGGCGCCTCGACCTCCACTACCGGGTGATGACGCTCTCCACCGGCGACATCGGCTTCGCGTCCCAGAAGACCTGGGACATCGAGGTCTGGCTGCCGGGGCAGGGCGCGTATCGCGAGATCTCGTCGGTCTCGGTGTGCGGCGATTTCCAGGCGCGGCGGATGGATGCGCGGTTCCGGCCGAAGGAGGGGAAGGGCACCCGCCTCGTCCACACCCTCAACGGCTCGGGCGTCGCCGTCGGCCGCGCGCTGATCGCGGTGATGGAGACTTACCAGAACGAGGACGGCTCGGTCACCGTCCCCGATGCGCTCCGGCCCTACATGGGCGGCATGGAGCGGATCGGCGGCTAGTCACGCGATCTCGATCCAAGTCCGGCAATATTGCGCCCTCCGGCGGGCGGAGAGAGGCTGATCGCGGGGAACCGCAACCAAAGCTTGGCCGCGCGCTTGATTTGATTGACGAATGCAGATGTAAAGCCGGTCATGCGGATTCTCGTTACCAACGATGACGGCGTCAGCGCGCCGGGGCTCGGCAGCCTCGAGCGGGTCGCCAGGAAGCTCAGCGACGATGTCTGGGTGGTGGCGCCCGAGACCGATCACAGCGGCCTCTCGCACTCCCTCACGCTGTCCGATCCGCTGCGGCTCCGCGATTTCGGCAACCAGCGCTTCTCGCTGCGCGGCACCCCGAGCGACTGCGTGATCATGGCGGTGCGGACGATCCTCGGCGGGCGTCCCGACCTCGTCCTCTCGGGCATCAACAACGGGCAGAACGCGGCCGACGACGTGACCTATTCGGGCACGGTGGCGGGGGCCATCGAAGGGACGCTCCTCGGCATCCCGTCGATCGCCCTCTCGCAGGCCTCGGACTGGGAGAACGCCTCCGAGCCGTTCTGGGAGACGGCTGAGACCTTCGCGCCGAACCTCATCGCCCGCATCCTCAAATTCGGCTTCTCGGCCGGCGTCCTCTACAACATCAACTTCCCCGACTGCCGGCCGGACGCGGTCAAGGGCATCGAGGTCACCGCGCAGGGGCGGGTGACGCACAGCCTCTTCATCGACGAGCGGAAGGACGTGCGCGGCATGCCCTATTACTGGCTGCAGTACCGGAAGCAGGCGATCGACCTCAACCCCGGCACCGACCTCCACGCGATCGAGAACGACGTCGTGTCGGTGACCCCGCTCCGGCTCGACCTCACCGACTATCCGATGGTCGAGAAGCTCAAGGCGGCGTTGGCCGTCGAGAATGGCTGAGCCGGGCGCTCCGCCCGAGCCGGGCGAGCCGGACGAGAGCGACGCGCCCGAGGAGAGCGCCGACCCCAACGCGGAAGCCGACCGCGTCGCGGTGGCCGGGTTCCTGCTGCGACTCCGGCGCTTCGACATCACCGACCGGCGGATGATGACCGCCATCGAGGAGGCGCCGCGGGGGCTCTTCGTGCCGCCGCATGCGCGCCGCGACGCCTACGCGGAGCGGCCGCTGCCCATCGATTGCGGGCAGACCATGACCGCGCCCGAACTGGTCGCGCGGGCGGTGAGCGATCTCGAGGTGGGGACGGAGGACCGCGTCCTCGAGATCGGCACGGGAACGGGATACCAGACCGCGATCCTCGCCGGGCTGGCCGAGAGGGTGTTCACCGTCGACCGCTTCCGCACGCTGGTCGAGGCCGCCGAGCGGCGCTTCACCACGCTCCGGCTGGCTAATATCGCCACGCGCGCCGACGACGGCACGAAAGGCTGGCCGGAGGAGGCGCCGTTCGACCGGATCATCGTCAACGTTTCGGTCGAGAAGATCCCGAAGGCGCTCTACGAGCAGCTCCGAGTCGGCGGGCTGATGCTGATCCCGGTCGGGGAGGCTGCGGGCGTGCAGCGCCTGGTGCGGGTCGAGCGCGACGGGTCGGGCTGGGAGGAGCGGCCGCTCCGCGAGGTCCGATTCGTGCCGCTGATTCCCGGGCGCGCGGCGCGGCTTTAAGCCTTCGTAAACGTTACCAAACTAGCTTTGGCGCAGTCAGTAGCGCGTCCGAGGCCAGGCTAAGCCCATGCGTATCAAAGAGATTTCCTTCCGCCCGCGGGTTCTCGCGCAGGTGGTCACGGTGGTCATTCTGGCCAGCGCGAGCGCTGCCTGCAGCAACGCTTCGCGCTTCGGCCTGCCGATGTTCACGGGCAGCACCAACGCCAGCGCGCAGCCCGGCGGCGCGCAGCCGCTGCCGCCCGCCACGCTGGGCGGGGCCTCTGCGACCGGTGCGCCGCTGACGCCCAATCCGGGCGCTCGGGTCACCGCTGGCGCGGGGGCGTCCACGGTCGCCCGCGCCGACCTGCCGCCGCTCAGCCCGGCCATCTCGACCGCGCCGCAGCCGGCCGCTTCGCCCGGCCCGGTCGCCGCCGCGCCGCTCCCGTCCTATACCGACCCGCGCCTCGCCACGCCGGCTCCGGTCGCCGCCTCGGGCTATCCGTCCGGCCCTGCGCCGGCTCCGCGGCCGGGGGCCGCGCCGACCTCGATCGCTCAACCCGCTCCCGTGCCGGTCGCTGTCGCGAGCGCCGGTCCGCAGACCGTGACGGTCGCGCCGGGCCAGACGCTCTACAGCATCTCGCGCACCTACGGGGTGTCGGTCGACGCGATCATGCGCGAGAACGGGATCTCCAACGCCTCGCGCGTCCAGGCCGGGGCCCAGCTCCGCATCCCGGGAACGTCGGCCGTCGCCAACACCCAGGTCGCGGCCGCCAACCCGACCGTCGGATCGCTCGGCACGGTGCCGGCCACTCGGACCGACGCGCCGTCCATTGCAGCGACGCCGGCGCCGCAGCCCGTTCCGCAGCCGACGGTCGCCGTCAACGTGCCGCCGGCCGCGCCGACCATCGCGCAGACCCCGCCGGCCGCCCCGACCACGCCCGTGGCCGCTCCGCCGACCGCGCCGCCTTCGGCGAGCGGGACCGAATTCCGTTGGCCGGTGAACGGCCGCATCATCTCGAGCTTCGGGATCAAGCCGGACGGCGAGCGGAATGACGGCATCAACCTCGCGGTGCCAGAAGGCACCTCGATCAAGGCGACCGAGGCGGGCACGGTCATTTATGCCGGCAACGAGATCGCGGGCTACGGCAACCTCATCCTCGTCCGGCACGCGGGCGGCTGGGTCTCGGCCTACGCCCACGCCAAGGAGATCATGGTCGAGCGCGGCCAGAGCGTGGTGCGCGGACAGACCATCGCGGTGGTCGGCGCGAGCGGGTCAGTGACCCAGCCGCAGCTCCATTTCGAGCTTCGCCAGGGCTCGACCCCAGTCAATCCGCTCGATCACCTCAGCGGCGCCTGAGCCGGCTCGAGCGGCCGCTCGTCCTCCTCGGGACGAGTAGCCGGCGCCGGCAGCGCCTCGTCGGATTCGGCGGGCGCTTCGGGCTCGGTGGCGGGGGAGTCGGCGGGCAGCTCGTCGAGATTGACCCCCAGCCGTCCGGCCAAGTCCTGAATATATTGCCAGGCGACGCGTCCCGAGCGGGCGCCGCGCGTGCCCGCCCATTCCAGGGCATCGGCGCGCAGCTCGTCGGGCGCGACGCCGAGGCGGAAATGGTCGACATAGGCCTCGACCATCGCGAGATAGTCCTGCTGGCTGCAATTGTGGAAGCCGAGCCAGAGGCCGAAGCGGTCGGAGAGCGAGACCTTCTCCTCCACCCCCTCGCTCGGATGGATCGCGGTCGAGCTCTCGTTCTCGATCATGTCGCGCGGCATCAGGTGCCGGCGGTTCGAGGTGGCGTAGAGGAGGATGTTGTCGGGCCGGCCCTCGAGGCCGCCTTCGAGCGCCGCCTTCAGCGATTTGTACGAGGTGTCGGAGATCTCGAAGGAGAGGTCGTCGCAGAAGAGGATGAAGCGGTGCGGCTGCGGGGCGATCAGCGCCATCACCTCGGGCAGGGTCTCGATGTCCTCGCGGTGGATCTCGATCAGCTTGAGCGGGTCGGCCCGGCCGCGGAAATGCTCGTTGACCGCGGCGTGCGCGGCCTTGACCAGCGAGCTCTTGCCCATGCCGCGCGCGCCCCAGAGGAGCGCGTTGTTGGCCGGGAGGCCGCGGGCGAAGCGGAGCGTGTTCTGGAGCAGGAGATCGCGCACCCGGTCGATGCCGTAGAGGAGGGCGAGGTCGACCCGGTTGACCCTTTCCACCGGCACGAGGCGCTTCTCCCGCGCGTGCCAGACGAAAGCGTCGGCGGCGGTGAGATCGGTCGGCGGGGCCGGCGGCGGGCTGAGGCGTTCGATCGCCGCGATCAGCCGATCCAGCCGCGAAGCCAGGCTATCGAGGGTCGAGTCGGGCAGGGAAGGGCTCCTCGGCAGGCCGGATTGGCCGTAAATGCCGGTTAGCACGGGCCCGGACGGATCGCCAGCCATGTCGCATTCCGGTTGCAAAGCAGGAAAGCACCGTGATAGTCGGCGCGGCTTGCGGGAGGTCGCCCAACGCCCCATCTCCGCACTGTCCTTTCCAACACAAATCCGGAGCCGCTGATGTTCATTACTCCCGCCTTCGCCCAGACTCCTGGCGCCGGAGGCAGCGGCACCGAACTTCTGGTCCAGTTTCTTCCGTTCGTCCTGATCTTCGTGATCATGTACTTCCTGATCATCCGGCCGCAGCGTCAGAAGCTCCGGCAGCACCAGGAGATGATCCGGAATATCCGCCGCGGCGACACGATCGTCACCAATGGCGGGCTGATCGGCAAGGTCGTGAAGGTGGTCGACGACAGCGAGCTGCAGGTCGAGTTCGCCGAAGGGGTGCGCGCTCGCCAGCATCGCGGGATGATCGCGGAGGTGCGCGCCAAGGGCGAGCCGGTCAAGGACGAGGCGGAGTAGCGGCGGGACACTCGGGGCGCCCGGTGTTGTTGAGGACCCTCCTTCTCGCGATCGTGGGCGCGGCCGGATTGGGCGCCTTGCCGGCGGTCGCGCAGGAAACGCAGTGCCTCGCCTATCGCGTGACCGTTGAGGACTTCGCGCAGCGTGGGATCGACGCCGAGACCGGTCTCGCTTCGGTCGTCGAGGTCCTCGAGCGGCGGATGGACGAGCACGGCGCATCGCCGCCGACCGCGACCCTTCTCGGAGACGACATGGTCGTGGTGCGCGTCCCGGTAAAGCTCGATCCCGCCGGGTTGCGGGACGATCTCGCCCGTCCGGGTGAATTCTCGATCCATGTCGTGGAGCGGACGTTTCCGACCAGCGAGCTCCCGGTGATGCTGATCGGGCCCGACCGCATCGTGGCCTCCAGCGTCGAGGTTCCCGAGGTCAGCTTCCTCCTGCACGCGGCCAGCGTCCTCGACGGCGGCGTGGTCGTGGAGGCGCGGGGAACGTTCGATTCCTCGACAGGGGAGCCGGTCGTCTCCTTCACCCTCGACGAGCGCGGCCGGTCGGCGTTCGCCAAGGCGACGCGGGCGAATGTCCTTGCCCAGTTCGCGGTCGTCCTCGACGGGATCGTGCTGACCGCGCCGGTCATCCGCGAGCCGATAACCAGCGGAAGGGGCCAGATCGCGGGCGGCTTCACGCCCGAATTGGCGAATGAACTTGCATTGTTGTTGCGGTCTGGTGCATTGCCGGCTCGCTTGGTCCTTTTGGGGGAGGGGGCTGCCGCATGCATTCCTTGAAACCTGCGGTGACGCTCCTCGCCCCTGGCGTCCTGTCTCGGCGGTCGGTGTAGATGCTTCATTTCGCTCCCTGGAAAGCGCTTCTGATCCTCGGGACGGTCCTGATCGGCGTCCTTTTCGCGCTTCCCAACTTCTTCCCCGCCAACGTGGTGGCGAGCTGGCCGGGCTTCCTGCCCAAGCAGCAGATCGTGCTCGGCCTCGACCTCCAGGGCGGCTCGCATCTTCTCCTCGAGGTCGACCGCGAGGGCGTCACCCAGGCGCGCCTCGACACGATCTCGAGCGACGTCCGCCGGTACCTCCGCGACGCGCGCATCGCCTATACGGGGATCGGGATCCAGGCCGGCACGGTGCAGGTCCGCATCACCGACCCGACCCAGGTCCAGGCGGCGATCAACGCGCTCGCTCCGCTCACCCAGTCCACCGGCATCACCGTCTTTGGCGTCGCCGCGCCGTCCGAGGTCACGATCAGCACCGAGGCTGATGGCCTCCTTCGCCTCCGCGTCTCCGACGCCGCCACCGAGCAGCGCGTCCGCGGCGCGGTGAGCCAGTCGATCGAGGTCATCCGGCGCCGCATCGACGAGCTCGGCACGGTCGAGCCGAACATCCAGGCCCAGGGCGCCGACCGCATCGTGGTCCAGGTGCCCGGCCTCGACGACCCGGAGCGGCTCAAGGAGCTCCTGCAGCAGACCGCGCAGCTGACCTTCCACATGGTCGACCAGCGGGTCAGCCAGCAGGCGCTGGCGCAGACCCGACCGTCGCCGGACCAGCTCCTCCTGCCCTCGGTCGAGGAGGTGGGCATCTACTATCTCGTCGAGCGCATCCCGCTGGTCAGCGGCGAGCAGCTCGACAACGCGCAGGCGACCTTCGACCCGCAGACCAACGAGCCGGCCGTCAGCTTCCGCTTCAACACCAGCGGCGCCCGCGCCTTCGGCCAGGCGACCGCGCAGAATGTCGGCCGCCAGTTCGCGATCGTGCTCGACGACGCGATCATCTCGGCCCCGTTCATCCGCGAGGCGATCCCGGGCGGGACCGGCCAGATCTCGGGCGGGTTCAACGTCGAGGGCGCGAACAATCTCGCCATCCTCCTCCGCGCCGGCGCGCTGCCGGCCGACCTCACCATCATCGAGCAGCGGACGGTCGGCGCGAGCCTCGGGCAGGATTCGATCCGCGCCGGCATCATCGCCTCGATCGTGGCGGCGATCGGCATCGCGCTCTTCATGCTGATCTTCTATGGCATCCTCGGCTTCTTCGCCGACATCGCGCTGATCGTCGGCAACATCTTCATCCTCGGCATCCTCTCCTTCCTCGGCGCGACGCTGACGCTCCCGGGCATCGCCGGCATCGTCCTGACGATGGGCATGGCGGTCGACGCGAACGTGCTGATCTACGAACGAATGCGCGAGGAGGCGCACGAAGGCCGATCGACGATCTCGGCGCTCGACAACGGCTTCCGCAAGGCCTTCGGCACGATCATCGACTCGCATCTCACCGCGCTCATCGCGGCGCTCGCGCTGTTCCTGCTCGGCTCGGGGCCGATCCGCGGCTTCGCGGTGACGCTCGCCATCGGCATCATCTCCACCCTCTTCACCGCCTATCTCGTGACCCGGCTGATCGTCTCGGTGTGGGTGCAGAGGTTCCGGCCGAAGGCCGTGCCGCTCTAGACGGATATCGACCCATGCCGCTTCGCCTCATACCGGACAACACCAACCTCCCGTTCATGAAATGGGCGCGCATCCGCACGCCCGTCTCGCTGGTGCTGGTGGCGCTGTCCTTCATCCTCTTCTTCACCGTCGGGGTGAACCAGGGCATCGACTTCGTCGGCGGCACGGTCATCGAGATGCAGACCCACGACCAGTCGCCGGCCAACCTCCAGGAGATCCGCGAGAAGGTCGACCAGCTCGGCTTCGGCGAGATCCAGGTGCAGGAATTCGGCGACCCGAGCACGGTGCAGATGCGCATCGCGCTGCAGCCGGGCGGGGAGGAGGCTCAGCAGGCGGTCGTGGCGTCCGTGCGCGAGGCCTTCCCGCCGGAGGAATACGACTATCGCGGCACCGAGGCGGTGGGCTCGCGCGTCTCGGGCGAGCTCGCCTGGACCGGCACGCTTGCGGTGCTCTTCACCATCATCGGCATCATGACCTACATCTGGTTCCGCTTCGAATGGCAGTTCGCCATCGGCGCGGTGGCGACGCTGGTCCATGACGCCATCCTGACGGTCGGCTTCTTCGCCGCCACGCAGATCGAGTTCAACCTCTCGAGTATCGCGGCGATCCTGACGATCATCGGCTACTCGCTCAACGACACGGTCGTCATCTTCGACCGCATCCGCGAGATCCTCCGGCGCTACAAGCAGATGCCGATCAGGGACGTCATCGACCTCGCGACCAACCAGACGCTGGCGCGAACGCTGATGACCTCGTTCACGCTCCTGCTCGCGCTCGGCTCGCTCTTCATCTTCGGCGGCCCGGTGGT
Organism: Bauldia sp.; assembly: GCA_020853895.1. Taxonomy (GTDB): domain Bacteria; phylum Pseudomonadota; class Alphaproteobacteria; order Rhizobiales; family Kaistiaceae; genus JADYYB01. The sequence goes on along the minus strand of JADYYB010000209.1, from coordinate 7,043 downwards.
GCGCTCGTTCACCGCCGCGATGATCTGGGGCGTGGTCGTGGCGACCGCCTCCTCGATCTTCATCGGCGGGCCGATCCTCATCTACTTCAACCTCCGCCCGCCGCCGGTCGCCCCGCCATCGACCTCTAATGCGACGACGCCCGAGCCGGCCAAGAAGGCGACCGAGACGGCGCCGAAACCCAAGCGAGGCGAGCCGGCGCGGGCGCGGCCCTAGGCCAATGGCGCGCGGCACGGTGATCCGCGCCGCCCATTTCCCGGGGCGCGCGCCGATCGAGGCCTATGGCAATGGCGGCTTCCGTTTCGCCGGCATGTCGCATCGCGGATCGATCCTCAGCCTCCCGACCGGCATCTATGGCTGGGAGCCTGCCGACCGGACCGGCCTGACCGAGGAGGATCTCGCCAAGGTGTTCGCCGAAGCCGACCGCATCGACGTGCTGCTCGTCGGCACGGGGCCCGACCTCGTGCCGCTCTCCGCCACGCTCCGCGCCGCGCTCAAGGGCGTCCGCATCGTCGGCGAGCCGATGAGCACGGGGGCCGCCGTGCGCACCCACAACGTGCTCCTCGGCGAGGACCGCGCCGTGGCCGCCGCGCTCATCGCGGTCGTGTAGGATGGCGATGGATCCCTATGCCGAGGCGGCGCGGGTCGTCCGCGACCAGGACCGCGACCGCTACCTCGCGGATCTCTTCGTGCCGCAGCCGGCGCGCCGTCACATCCTCGCGCTGCACGCCTTCAACGCCGAGATCGCGTCGGTCCGCGATAAGATCCGCGAGCCGATGGCGGGCGAGGTCCGGCTGCAATGGTGGCGCGACGCCCTGGCGCGGCGCGAGTCCGGCGGCAACCCGGTCGCCACCGCGCTCCTCGAGACGATGGCGGCGTTCAGCCTGCCGGTGCAGGCGCTCGACCGGATGATCGAGGCGCGCATTTTCGACCTCTACGAGGACCCGATGCCCGACATGGCCAGCCTCGAGGGCTATGCCGGGGACACGGCGTCCGCGCTCTTCCAGCTGGCGGCGATCGTGCTGAACGAGGGCAAGGCGACCGACACGGCCGACCTAGCCGGGCATGCCGGCGTGGCGTGGACGATGGCGGCGGTCCTCCGGTCGCTGCCGGTCCATGTCGCGCGCCGGCAGATGTACCTGCCGAAGGCGACGATCGAGGCGCGCAAGGGCGAGCTCGACGACTACTACGCCGGCCGCCCGACCGGGCAGCTGGGCGGCGTGCTCTACGACGTCTCGCATGCCGCGCGCACCCATCTCCGGGCGGCGACCGAGCTGCTGCCGGCGGTGCCGGGGCACATCCTGCCGGCCTTCGTGCTCCTCGGGCTGGCGCAGCCCTATCTGGAGAGCGTGAAGGGAGCCGGGGCGACGGTCCTGACCCGCGTCCCGGACATCCCGCAATGGCGGCGGCAGATGACGCTCTGGGGCTACGCCCGGCGCCTCAGCCGGCTCAATAGGAAAAGCGGTCGCGGAGGTTGACGCGCCCCGAGGCGATGCGGTCGACGACCGCGCGCTCTTCCGGCGAACCGATCAGCGGGTCGAGGAGATCGACCTGGTTCATGGCGATGAGCTGCAGGATCTCGGTGCGCACCGCGCCGTCCGCCGTGCGCGGCAGGGCGGCGACCTCCTGCAGGAGCTCGGGCGGCTCGGCGCCCGCGCGGGACCCCTCGAGCGGCTTACGCAGTGCCGCCTCGCCGAGCGGGGAGGCGGTCTCCACGAAGGCGTAGAGGCCGGTGCCCGAGCGGCGGTCGGGATAGGCGAGCACGACCGCGTCGATGACGCCGGGGATGGTCTTCAGCGTGGCGGCGATCTTCGGGGCGTCGTTGACGAGCCGGGGGCCGCCGCCCTCGCGGTCGGTGAAGCGGAAGACGCCGCGGCTGATCAGGATGTAGACCTTCTTGCCGGTCGCCATCCAGATGCGCGCCGGCAGGCCCTTCCGCGCGAGGACGCGCTTCTCGGAGGGGGTCAGCGCCTCGGGAAGGTATTTCCGCTTGTGCTTGAGGAGGTGGCGGAGGTCCTCGTAGGCCAGCACGCGGTAGGCCTTCCGCTTCTTCCGGAAGACATGGGCGAGCTGGAAGTCGGTGAGGTAGGCCTGGCCGGCCGGGCCGACCAGCCAGTTCTGCTCCTTGGCGAGGTCGTTGTGGGCGACGCGGTGCCGGCGGAGCGTACGGAGGGCCTCGGCGGCCGAGGCGAAGAAGGCGGCGTTGCCGCGCGGCTTGGCGATGTGCAGCGGCAGGCCGTCGAGCCAGCCGCGGACCAGCGCCTCGCGGCCCTGGAAGAGGAGCGGGGGAGCGAAGCCGAGGGGGCCGGCGACGGCCAGCGCGCGCGACTCGCGGCGCAGGAAATGCCTCGCGATCGGGCGGCTCCAGAACGGCACGCGGTCGATGCGGCGGAGGACCGCCGGGACCTCGCGGCCATCGACCAGGAACGACCCGCGCTCCACGGTGCTGAAGACGTCGCGCTTCAGCACCATCGCCGTCCGCCAGCTTCCGGCGAGCTCGGCGGGCAGGCGGTCGGCATCGGCTTCGGGACGGGCGGCCGCCGCGGGAAGGCTCATTCGGCGGCGATGCTCTGCTCGCGGCCGAGCCAGAGGTCGAGGTCGGCGAGTGCGCGGCGGGTGAGCGCCTTCCTCTTGGCGATGGTCTTCTCGTTGCCGCGAAGCTTCTCGCCGGCCGGCTCGCGCATCGGCGGGAAAAGGCCGAAATTGACGTTCATCGGCTGGAAGGAACGCGCGCCGTCGATGGTCTCGCCTTCGACATGGCCGCCGGTGATGTGCGCCAGCAGCGCGCCGAAGCCGGTGGTGAGCGGCGGCAGGCGCACCTCCTCGCCGAGCCGCTCGGCGGCGACGAAGCGGCCCGCGAGGAGGCCGATGGCGGCGGACTCGACATAGCCCTCGCAGCCGGTGATCTGGCCGGCGAACCGGAGGCGCGGCATCGCCCGGAGGCGCAGCGAGGGGTCGAGGAGCTTCGGCGAGTTGAGGAAAGTGTTGCGGTGGATCGCGCCGAGCCGCGCGAACTCGGCGTTCCGCAGGCCCGGGATCATGCGAAGGATGCGCTGCTGCTCACGGTAGCGGAGCTTGGTCTGGAAGCCGACCATGTTCCACAGCGTGCCGAGCGCGTTGTCCTGGCGGAGCTGGACGACCGCGTAGGGCTTATCGTGCGGCTTGTGCCGGTTGGTGAGGCCGACCGGCTTCATCGGGCCGTGACGCAGCGTCTCGGGGCCGCGCTCGGCCATCACCTCGATCGGCAGGCAGCCCTCGAAATAGGGCGTGGCCTTCTCCCAATCGTGGAACTCGGTCTTCTCCCCGGCGACAACCGCGGCGACGAAGGCCTCGTACTCGTCGCGATCGAGCGGGCAGTTGAGATAGTCGGCGCCGGTGCCGCCAGGCCCGGGCTTGTCGTAGCGTGACTGCGCCCAGGCGATGCTCATGTCGATGGAGTCGCGATAAACGATCGGGGCGATCGCGTCGAAGAAGGCGAGCGCGGTCTCCCCGGTCAGCGCCAGGATCGCGTCGGCCAGCGACGGCGAGGTCAGCGGGCCGGTGGCGACCACGACGTTGTCCCACTCGGCCGGCGGGAGGCCGGCCACCTCGCCGCGCTCGATGGTGACGAGCGGGTGCGCGGAAAGGGTCTCGGTGATCGACTGGGAGAAGCCGTCGCGATCCACCGCCAGCGCGCTGCCGGCCGGGACCTGATGCTGGTCCCCAGCCCGCATCACGAGCGAGCCGGCGCGGCGCATCTCCTCGTGGAGGAGGCCGATCGCGTTGGTCTCCGAATCGTCGGAGCGGAAGGAGTTGGAGCAGACCAGCTCGGCGAGTCGCTCGGTCTTGTGGGCCGGCGTCTCGCGTGTCGGGCGCATCTCGTGGAGAATCACCGGGATGCCGCGGCCGACGATCTGCCAGGTGGCCTCGGAGCCGGCGAGGCCGCCGCCGATGACATGAACGGGTTTCGACATGCGCCGGACCCTAGTCCGCCGCTCCGGGGGGTTCAACGAAATCGGGACCGGAAATGGAAAACGCCCGTCGGGGAGGATCCGACGGGCGTTTCTCAATCGGTGCCCGGACAGGGGAGGAGGGATTGTCCGGCACCTCATCCGCCTGGGGCTTGGGAGGAGGGGAGCCCCTGGCGAAGCTGAACTCTTATGTGGTGCGCCTTCGCGCCTTTGCCACTCTCACCTGCGGAGAAAGTTCTCCGCCGGTTTCAAGCTGGCCCACCCGACCCATCAAAGCCTGCATCTTGGCCGGGTTGTGGCGGAAAACCCGGCAAACGACCGAGGCGACCATCAACGGTTCGAGAATTAAGCAATGCGGCCGGCGCGGGCCAGCGGGGAAACCGCATGACTGGCGTGCACTTGCTGCACGGCACAAAAGGTCGCAGTTACTGACCTAATTGCCCGGGGCGCTGCGGCGGCGTGCCGCAAGGGTGAGCGGCAGCCGGCCGGGTGGCCGGCCGCCAAGCTCTAGATGTTGGCGCAGTAGCGCGAGCCCTCGGCCACCAGATCGGCCATGTTCTCGTCGCCGGCGAACTGGCCGATCGACCCGTCGGACATCTCGGCGCAAACGGCGGCGCGGAAGGTCGTGCCGAGCGAGAGGACCGCGAAGGGCACGCTGACGGCAACGCCCGTGGTCGAGCGGTACCACGGCGGAACCTGGACGAGGCCGCCTTCGTTGCGGCGGAGCGGGGCGTCGGGATTGCAGCGCTGCAGCTGCTCGATCGCCGCGGCGTCGAGATAGACCGGCAGCGGCGCGTCGGTGATCTCGGGGGAGGTCGCCTCGCTGAAGCGCAGCGTCAGGAACGCGCAGCCACTGGGCGGGGCGTCCACGATCAGGAAGCCCTGCGGCCGGGCGCCGGTCTGGACCAGCGCCTTGCCGGTCGTCAGCTGGCGCTCCGAGCAGGGGCGGTCGCAGCGCGTGTCGACCGCGATCGGGGTGCCGGTGACCGGGTAGGCGAAGACATATTCCTCGACCTGGGCAAGGCCGAGCGCCTGGCGCACGGCGCGCTCGCGCGCCTCCGAGTCGGGCCGGCTATACATGAGGAACCAGGCCGAGGCGGCTGCGATGAGCAACGTGCCGAGGCCGAAGGCGATCATCATGTTGCGGGGGCTGGGCGCCCGCGCCTGGCTAGGCGGGATCATTCCCGGCGTCGTGCGGAATGGGTCTGACATGGTTCCTCCCTGGCGCGCTTTGTCGCGCACTCAGGGGGCGCTCGCAAGAGCCCCGAGGCGGCGTGACGGGCCCGAGGCTCAGCGATTGTGCGGCGCGGCGAAGCCGAGGCGGGCGAGAAGGGCGTCGAGGATGGGGATCTGGCCCTTGGAGAGCTTGATGCGGGCGGCTTCGGCGTCGAACCAGCCGGCGCGGTCGGCCTCGGGGAAGCTCGCCTGGCGGCCGGAGCGCGGCGGCCACTCCATGGTGAACTCGTTGCTCTTGAGGTCAGCTGGGTCGGCATCGCCTTCGACTGCCCAGGCGAGGACGCGCTTGCCGCTCGGCTGGCGGTACTCGCCGAGCGCGACGAAGGCGCCCTCGGGGGCGAAGCCGGTCTCCTCCGCGAACTCGCGCCGCGCCGCCTCGAGCCCGGGCTCGCCGTCATGCATCAGACCCTTGGGGATCGACCACGCGCCATCATCCTTGCGGGCCCAGAACGGCCCGCCTGGATGGACGAGGAAGACCTCGGGACCGGCGGCCGCGAGGCGGTAGAGGAGGAGGCCGGCGCTACGCTCGGGCATGGCTAGGGCTCACATTTGCGATCTTGGCAGAAACGTAGTACATCCTTGCCATGATCCGGTCCTGGCGAAACGCTGCCAGCCGCAAGGTATGGGAGGGCGAGCGGCCCCGCCAGTTCACCGGACTGGACTTCGAGGCGGCGGTCGATCTCCTTCTCGTCCTCAACGTCGCCAAGTCCTTGGCTGACATCAGTCCGCTCAAGAGCGTCGGGCTCACAAGCTCAAGGGCAACCGGGCCGGGCAGCGGGCGATGCGAGCCGGACCGAGATGGCGGATTTGCTGCAGGTTCGAGCGCGGAGATGCATTCGATGTCGAGATCGTCGACTACCATTCAGGCTGACGGCTCCGTGCCCGCGGTGCATCCGGGGCGGTTCCTGCGCCGCGAGCTCGAGGCTCGAGGGCTAAGCGCAAATCGGCTCGCGCTCGATCTCGGTGTGCCGTCCGGCCGGATCACGGACATCCTCAGCGCGCGGCGGTCGATCAGCGCCGACACCGCGGTCCGTCTTGGGCGCTACTTCGGCAACAGCCCGCAGTTCTGGCTGGACCTGCAGAGCCAGTTCGATGTGTCGGTCGTCCAGCGCGAGCGCGGCGAGGAGATCGCCCGGCGCGTTCGTCCGGCCGACGCCGCCTAGTTACTCCGCCGCCGTTGCCCGCACCTTGGTGGCGCGGGCGAGGACCGGCTTGAGATACCGGCCGGTGTAGCTGCGCTTCTCCTTGGCGATCTGCTCGGGCGTGCCGACGGCGACGATCTCGCCGCCGCCGTCGCCGCCCTCGGGGCCGAGGTCGATGATCCAGTCGGCGGTCTTGATGACCTCGAGATTGTGCTCGATCACCACCACCGTGTTGCCCTGGTCGACGAGCTCGTGCAGCACTTCGAGGAGCTTCGCGACGTCGTGGAAATGGAGGCCGGTGGTCGGCTCGTCGAGGATGTAGAGCGTGCGGCCGGTGGCGCGCTTGGAGAGCTCCTTGGAGAGCTTCACGCGCTGCGCCTCGCCGCCGGAGAGCGTGTTGGCCTGCTGGCCGACGCGGATATAGCCGAGGCCGACGCGGGCGAGCGTCTCCATCTTCTCGCGGACCGCCGGCACGGCGGAGAAGAAGCTCTCGGCCTCCTCGACCGTCATGTCGAGGACGTCGGCGATCGACTTGCCCTTGAAGGTGACCTCGAGGGTCTCGCGGTTGTAGCGCTTGCCCTTACAGGTCTCGCAGGTGACGTAGACGTCGGGCAGGAAGTGCATCTCGATCTTGATGACCCCGTCGCCCTGGCAGGTCTCGCAGCGCCCGCCCTTGACGTTGAACGAGAAGCGGCCCGGGCCGTAGCCGCGCGCCTT
>JADYYB010000208.1 GCA_020853895.1 Bauldia sp. | reverse complement strand
GCCGCCACGGTCGCCTTGTCGAAGGGGGCGATCTCGAAAGCGCCGAGCGGGCCGTTCCAGACCAGCGTGGCGGCGCCGTCGAACTCCTTGTTGACGGCGGCGACGGAGGCCGGACCGACGTCCAGAATCATGCTCGCGGCGGGAACCGCGTCAAGACCGACGGTCTTGCTCGGCGCGTTGGCGGCGAAGGCCTCCGCCGCGACGACGTCGATCGGCAGGACGATCCGGCAGCCGGCGGCGTCGGCCGCGCGCTGGATCTCACGCGCGGTCTCGGCGAGGTCGGGCTCGGCGAGCGACCTCCCGACATTGCGGCCCTCTGCGAGCAGGAAGGTGTTGGCCATGCCGCCGCCGATGACCAGCGCGTCGACCTTGGCGACGAGGTTCTTGAGGAGGTCGATCTTGGAGGAGACCTTTGCCCCGCCGACCACGGCGACCACCGGGCGCTTGGGGTTGCTGAGCGCCTTCTCGAGCGCCTCCAGCTCCTTCTGCATCGTGCGGCCGGCATAGGCCGGCAGGTGATGGGCGAGCCCCTCGGTGGTCGAGTGGGCGCGATGGGCGGCGGAGAAGGCCTCGTTGACGTAGATGTCGCCGAGCCTGGCGAGCGCCTCGGTGAAGGCCGGGTCGTTCTTCTCCTCGCCCTTGTGGAAGCGGGTGTTCTCGAGGAGGAGGACGTCGCCCGGCGCCATCTCGGCGACCGCCGCCTCGGCGACCGGGCCGATGCAGTCCTCGGCGAAATCGACCGGGCGGTCGAGCGCGGCGGCGAGCGCGGCGCGCACCGGGGCGAGCGAGAGGCTCGGATCGGGGCCGCCTTTGGGGCGCCCGAAATGGGCCAGCAGGATCGCCTTGCCGCCCTTGTCGGCGACCTCGAGCACGGTCGGCACGATGGCCGCGATGCGGGTCAGGTCGGAGACCTTGCCGTCCTGCATCGGCACGTTGAGGTCGACGCGGATGAGGACGCGCCGGTCGGCGAGGTTGACCCCATCGAGAGTGCGGAACGCGGTCATCTCTGGCCTCAGGAAAGGGGCACGCGGTGGAAGAGCGGCGGGTAGCTGACGACGAGGCCGTCCCCGTCGACCTCGATCTCGGCCTCGAAGGAGCCGTCGACCGCCTCGTAGCGGTAGCGCCTGCCCGGATCGAGGCAGGAATAGCGCTGCTCGTCGAGGAACGGGACGAAGCTGTCGAAGGGGACGTAGAGCATCTTCTGCTCGACCGGCCGGTCGCCCGGATCGAGGCGGCGAAGCGCGAGCGTGTTGGTGATCGGCGTGCCCTCGAGGTCGATCCCGTCGCAGCCGTCGAACTCAGGCAGGTGGCGGCCGCTCGCGTCGGTCCACGTGCCTAGGCTGTCCGAGCGGACCGCGACGTGCTGCCCGTCGACCGTCTCGAGGTCGAGGCTCCTGATCGTCCAGTCGGGGTTGCAGGCAAAGGCGTAGTGGACGCCGTACTCGTTGCCGTTGCGGGTGCCGATAACCACGCTCGAGATCGCGACGCCGTTCCCTGCCGGCCGGAGGCTCGCCTGCTCCAGCCCGTCCCCCTCCCAGGCGCGCCAGCGCGCAAGGGTCGGGGAGAGGGGCCGGAAGGTCGCCATGGCGTCCCGGCTCAGACCAGGCGGCCGAGGGCGAGGGCAGTGTCGACCATGCGGTTCGAGAAGCCCCACTCGTTGTCGTACCAGGCGACCACGCGCACGAAATTGCCGTCGATGACCTTGGTCTGGTCGAGGGCAAAGGTCGCCGAATGGGCGTCGTGGTTGAGGTCGGAGGAGACGATCTTCTCGTCGGTCCAGGTGAGGATGCCCTGGAGGCGGTTCGACTTGGCCGCTTCCTTCACCGCCCCGTTGATCTCCTCGACCGTGGTGTCGCGCTTGGCGACGAACTTGAAGTCGATGAGCGAGACGTTGGGCGAGGGGACCCGGATCGAGGTGCCGTCGAGCTTGCCCTTCAGCTCGGGGAGGACGAGGCCGACCGCCTTGGCCGCGCCGGTCGTGGTCGGGATGATGTTCAGCGCCGCGGCACGGGCCCGGTAGAGGTCCTTGTGCATCGTGTCGAGCGTCGGCTGGTCGCCGGTGTAGGAGTGGATCGTGGTCATGAAGCCGTGCTCCACGCCGACCGCCTGGTTCATCACATGGGCGACCGGCGCGAGGCAGTTGGTGGTGCAGGAGGCGTTGGAGACGATCGTGTGCTCTTTGGTGAGCTTGTCGTCGTTGACGCCGAAGACGACCGTCAAATCCGAGTTCTCGCCGGGGGCGGAGATCAGCACCTTCTTGGCGCCGGCCGCGAGGTGCGCGGCGGCCTTCTCCTTGGAGGTGAAGATGCCGGTGCATTCGAGGGCGATGTCGACGCCGAGCTCCTTCCAGGGAAGCTCGGCCGGGTTCTTGATCGCGGTGACCTTGATCGGCCCGGTGCCGACGTCCATCGAGTCGGCGGTGGTCTTCACCTCGCCGGGGTAGCGGCCGTGGACGGAGTCGTACTTGAAGAGGTGAGCGTTGGTCTCGACCGGGCCGAGATCGTTGATGCCGACGACCAGGATGTCGTTCCGCTTGTTCTCGACGATGGCGCGGAGAACCAGCCGGCCGATACGCCCGAACCCATTGATCGCGACTCTCACCGTCATCAAAGCCTCCGCGCTGCCACGCCCCGGGCCCCCACCAGCCCTCGCGGCTGAAAAAACATGCCGCCCGCGAGCCTCGCAAGCGCCTTAGCGCCGCACGGAGCTGGTTACAGGCGCGCAACATTGCGTGATTTTTCAGGGGGAGGCGAGCGAGCCGGCAAGGAATAGGGCCGCGAGGGCGCGCCGCCGACCCTTCCCGCTGCATTGACGCGAACTTCGCATGGCGGATAATCTCTCGCCCGCAAACTAGGGCTGGCAAACACGATTCGCCGTCCCGCCGCGCCTTCAGGTGGGACTGACCAGGAGCGGAACGAAGAGCGATGCCGGGGAACTCGCCGATCGATCTTGCCCTCGCCAGACTGGAAGCGGCGCTGAGCGCGCTCGACGACGCGGTCGAGCGCCGGCTCGAGCACGACCAGGGGCGCGGCAACATGGAAGAGGAGATGCACCGCATCGGCGGCGACCGCTCGCGCCTCGCCCAGTCGCTCGACTCGGCCGAGGCGCGCGCCGCCCAGCTCGAGGAGGCCAACCGCGAGGTCTCCACGCGCCTGGTGGCGGCAATGGAAACGATCCGGGCGGTGATCGCCCGCAACGGCGGGTGAGCCGGATGGCCCAGGTCAACGTCTCGATCAACAACCGCAACTACCGGATGGCCTGCAATGACGGGGAGGAGGACCACCTCCGCGGCCTCGCCGTCCGCCTCAACGGGCTCATCGACCAGTTCCGCGTCGAGTTCGGCGAGATCGGCGACGCGCGCCTGACGGTGATGGCGGCGATCAAGATGGCCGACGATTTCGACAGCGCGCAGCGCAACATGGCGCGGCTCCAGGAGGAGCTGGCGCGGATGACCGCCGCCAACGAGGCCGCGCACGAGGCGATCGACGCCGCGCAGGACACCGCCGCGCGGGCGGTGGCCGAGGCGACCACGAGGGTGAACGCCGCCATCCGGAGACTGGCCCTCGGCTCCGCCGAGACCGCGGGCTGACCTCGCAGGCGCTGCCCCCCGCTGCCCTTGAATTTGTAACTTCCCCTCTCCCGCTTGCGGGGGAGGTGGCGAAGCTTGGGCCGTCGAGGCCCTAGCGTAGCCGGGAGGGGGAACTCCTTCGCTATCGGTCGATCCCGCCACCGACTACCGCAATGACGCGCTGCCGGCGCCCGTTCCCCCTCCAGCTTCGCTAGGCCTTCGGCCAAGCTCCGCTACCTCCCCCGCAAGCGGGAGAGGGGGTTGGTCCTCGTCAGCGAGCGAGGAGGGTAAGAAGAGGCCCACTGGCGCCGGGCTTCCGAGAGTCCTATCTTGGCTCTCGCGGCGAGGCTGCGGGGTGCGACAGGAGACTCAAATATCCCCGGGGCCTTATCGATCTCAGAGGGAGCTGTTCCTCACTTGGCCCGTGGGCCTCGCGAAACGGCGCCCACCTACGTTGTAGGTTCCCGGGATCGATCTCTCCATCGGCCATCGTGGCCTCGCCGCACTTCCCTCCACTCCAGCGCTCCCGATGACAGACACCGACCCGGCGCAGTCCAAGGCCGAGCTGCGGGCCACCGCCCTCGCGCAGCGCAACGCGCTCGCCGCCGAGGAGCGGGCCGCCAAGTCGGCGCGCATCTCGGGGCACCTCGCCGCGCTCCTCTTCGAGGAGACGCCGACGATCCTCGCCGGCTACTGGCCGATCGGGAGCGAGGCGGACATCCGCGCCGCGCTCCGCGGCCTCGCTGAGCTCGACGTGCAGCTGGCGCTGCCGGTGGTGGTGGACGGGCGCGTGGTCTTCCGCGAGTGGGCGCCGGGCTGGCCGCTCTATCCGGCCGGGTTCGGGTCGATGGGGCCGCCGCCGGAAGCCGAGACGCGCGTGCCTGACACGCTGATCGTGCCGGTGGTCGGGTTCGACAAGGCGGGGCACCGGCTCGGCTACGGCAAGGGGTTCTACGACCGCGCCATCGCCGAGCTGCGGGGCAACGGCGGAAAGCCGCGCCTCGTCGGCGTGGCGTTCGCCGCGCAGGAAGTCCCATCCATTCCCGACGAGCCGCATGATATCCGGCTCGACGATTTGGTGACCGAAGCCGGGCCGGTCTCGTTCTCGCAGGGTCGAGTTTCCTGATGCGTCTTCTTTTCCTGGGTGACGTGGTCGGCCGGAGCGGCCGGAACGCGGTGACCGAGCAGCTGCCGGGCCTCATCGAGCGCTGGAAGCTCGACTTCGTGGTGGTGAACGGGGAGAACGCCGCCGGCGGTTTCGGGATCACCGAGGAGATCTTCCAGGCGCTGATCGACGCCGGCGCGGACGCGGTCACCACCGGCAACCACGCCTTCGACCAGAAGGACACGCTGGTCTTCGCCGACCGGCAGGACCGCTTCATCCGCCCGGTCAACTATCCCGCCGGCACGCCGGGCCGCGGTTCGGGACTCTACACCGCGCGGAACGGCGGCCGGGTGCTGGTGGTCAACGTCATGGGCCAGGTGTTCATGGAGCCGCTCGAGGACCCGTTCGTGGCGATCGAGAAGGAGCTCGCCGCGTGTCCGCTAGGCGTCGAGGCGGACGCCACCGTCATCGACTTCCACGCCGAGGCGACCAGCGAGAAGCAGGCCTTCGGGCATTTCGTCGACGGAAGGGCGAGCCTGGTCGTCGGCACGCACACGCACGCGCCCACGGCCGACCATCGCATCCTCGCCCACGGCACGGCATTCCAGTCCGACGTCGGGATGTGCGGGGACTACGACTCGGTGGTCGGCATGGACAAGGAAGAGCCGATGCAGCGCTTCCTCAAGAAGATAAAGACGGGCCGCTTCACCGCCGCGCTCGGCCCGGCCACGCTGTGCGGGCTCGCGGTCGAGACGGACGACGGCACCGGGCTCGCGAAGGCGGTCAGCGCCGTGCGGCTGGGCGGGCTTCTGTCAGAGGTCGTGCCGGAATTCTGGGAGTAGCGGCGGCCCCTTTCTTCCGGTAGGCCACGCAACTATAAGGGGCCGCGAACCCCGACAATTGTCGCCGATCCCTTCTCCCAGGCGCCGCCAAGCACCATCGGGCAAGGGTTGCTGCGTATCAGAGCTGCCATGGCCGGACATTCACAGTTCAAGAACATCATGCACAAGAAGGGCGCCCAGGATGCCCGGCGCTCGAAAGTGTTCTCCAAGCTCGCGCGCGAGATCACCGTCGCCGCGCGCCTCGGCACGCCCGACCCGAAGATGAACTCGCGCCTTCGCCTCGCCATCCAGAACGCGCGCGCCGAGAACATGCCGAAGGACGGCATCGACCGCGCGATCAAGAAGGCGATCGGCGGGGACAACGAGAACTACGAGGAGATCCGCTACGAGGGCTACGGCCCGGGCGGCGTGGCGATGATCGTGGAAGCGCTCACCGACAACCGCAACCGCACCGCGGGCGCGGTCCGCTCCACGCTCAGCAAGCATGGCGGGGCGCTCGGCGAGACCGGCTCGGTGTCCTTCATGTTCAAGCGCGCCGGGCAGATCGTCTATCCGGTGTCGGCGGCGAGCGCCGACGCGATGCTGGAAGCCGGCATCGAGGCCGGCGCGGACGACGTGCAGAGCACCGAGGAGGCGCACACCGTCACCACCACCTTCGACACGCTGAACGAGGTCGCGAAGGCGCTCGAGGAGAGGTTCGGCGAGGCCGAAACCGCCAAGGTGGTCTGGCTGCCGCTCAACACGACGCCGGTCGACGAGGAGAAGGCCGCCTCGCTGATGAAGATGATCGCCGTCCTCGAGGACGACGACGACGTGCAGTCGGTCTACACGAATTTCGAGATCGACGACGAGGTGATGCGGAAGCTGACGGCGGCCTAGCCCGCCGCCGCGCGAGGGAGGGAGCGATGACCGCGGCAGAGGTGGCAGGACGGCGGGGCTTCTCGCTCGGTCAGATCTTCGCGGCCACCGTCGCGACGGTGGTGCTCTCCTCGCTGGTCGTGCGCTTCATCCTGACCACGAGCACGCTCGGCTTCGTGCCGGGGGCCGTCCGCTTCTTCTCGTTCTTCACGATCCTCAGCAACATCCTGGTCGCCATCGTGGTGACGCCGGCCGCGTTCTGGCCGGGCTCGTTCCTGGCGCGCCGGGTGACGCGGCCCGTCTTCGCCAGCGCGGTCGCGCTCTACATCGTCATCACCGGGCTCATCTTTCACATCCTCCTCAGCGGGCTCGAGACGCTCACCGGCCTCGACGAGGTGTGCAATATCGGCCTCCACTACGTGACGCCGGTCCTCTACACGATCTTCTGGGCGCTGTTCGTCGCCAAGGGGCAGCTCCGGCCGATCCACGTGCTGTGGTGGCTGATCTATCCGATCGGCTATGCCGCCTTCTCGCTGGCCCGTGGGCCGATCGTGAACTGGTACCCGTATCCGTTCATCGACGCCTCGGTGCATTCGGTCGGGCAGCTCGCCTTCAACATCCTCGGCGTCACGGCGGCGTTCGTCGTCATCGGCCTCCTCCTCGTCGGCGTCGACCGGCTGATCGGCGGGCTCGGGCTCCGGCGCGCGCCGGCGGCCTGAGGTTGCTAGACTCGGCCGCGTGAGCGCGGCGATTCGCATCATCGGCATCGATCCCGGCCTCCGGCGCACCGGCTGGGGCGTGGTCGAGCTGCGCGGCAACGCGCTCGGCTTCGTCGCGGCCGGCACGGTGAAGGCCGATCTCGACGGCGAGCTCGCCGCGCGGCT
>JADYYB010000207.1 GCA_020853895.1 Bauldia sp. | reverse complement strand
GACGGTGTCGGTGCCGAAGCCGTCGGCAAAGACGAAGACATCGCTGCCGTCGCCGCCGGTGAGGAGATCGTTTCCGCCTTCGCCGGAGAGGCGGTCGGCGCCCGCGCCGCCGCTCAGGGCGTTGGCGCCGGCGTTGCCGGTCAGCAAATTGGCGAGGGTGTTGCCGGTGCCGTTGACGGCGCCCGTGCCGGTCAGCGTCAGGTTCTCGACATAGGCGCCGAGCGTGAAGCTGACCGAACTCAGCACGTGATCGGTGCCGGGGGCGGAGCCTTCGAGGACGCGGTCGCCGGCGTTGTCGACGATATAAGTGTCGCTGCCGCCCCCGCCCTCCATGAGGTCCGCGCCGGCGCCGCCGTCGATGAGATTGGCGCCGGCATTGCCGCGGAGCGTGTTGGCGATGTCGCTGCCGGTGGCGCTGAGATCGGCGCTGCCGGTGAGGGTGAGGAACTCGATCGCCTGGCCGGCGATGCTGTAGCTCACCGAGCTCTGCACCTGGTCGGTGCCGCCGCCGGGCGCCTCGATCACCACGTCGCCCTCGTTGTCGACGGTGTAGCTGTCGTTGCCGCCCTTCCCTTCCATCCAGTCGGCGCCGGCGCCTCCGTTGATGACGTTGGCGCCGGCATTGCCGAGGAGGAAATTGTCGAGATGGTTGCCGGTGGCGTTGCCGCCCGCGCCGGTGAGGATGAGATTCTCCGCCTCGGTGCCGGCGAGGCTGAAGGTCACCGAGCTCTCGACCGTGTCGAGGCCGGCGTCCGCCGCCTCGACGACCCTGTCGCTGACGTGGTCGACGATGTAGCGGTCGTCGCCGAGGCCGCCCTCCATGACGTCCCAGCCGATGCCGCCATCGAGAAGGTCGTCGCCGGCGCCGCCGATCAGGCGGTCGTTGCTGCCGAGGCCGAAGAGCCGGTCGTCCTCATCGGAGCCCACGAGCGTGTTGGCGCCGGAATCGCCGGTGATCGTCCCGCCGGCGTTCTCGACCGCGATGGTGAGGGGCGTTGTGAGCCCGAGGCCGCCCGCGTCGGTCACGGTCAGCTCGAGGTCGTAGGAGGCCACGGTCTCGTAGTCGAGCACCGCGCCCTCGGCGACCTCGATCCGGTTCCCGACGATGCGGAAGAGATCGGCGCCCGCGCCGGAGAGAGCGTAGGCGAAATTGCTCTCGCCGTCGGGGTCCTCCACCGCGATGGTGCCGACGAGCGTGCCGGCCGGGGCGTTCTCCTCGACCGAGCCGCCGGTGATCTCGACGGCGACCGGCGCCTCGTTGAGGTTGGCGACCGCGAGGGTGAAGTCGACGCTCGCCGTCTTCTCGTCGTCGGCCGACGCATCGGCGGCGGTGACGGTCACCGCGAGGCTGCTCCGGGACTCGAAGTCGAGCGCGACGCCGGCCCTGAGGTAGAGCGCCGTGCCCTCGATCTCGAAGGAGTCGGCGTCGGCGCCCGAGAGAGCGAGCTCATTCGTGCCGAGGCCATCGTCGAGGACGATGAGATCGGCGACCTTGAGGCGGTTGGTGGTGTCGGTGTTCTCGGCGATGGAGGGCGCCCCGGCGACGAGCATGAGCTGCATCGGGCCGCGATTGACGAGCTGCGGGAGATCGATCGGGAGCGGATCGGGGTCGGGCTCCGGCTCGGCGCCCGGCGGCGGTGGGACGAGGCCGGGATCGAGGAAGAAATCGTCGGCCGCGAGGTCGGTCGGCGCCACCTTGTCGAGCGTGAGGGTCTGGCCGTTGCCGAGGTCGATCACGGTCGCAGCGCCGCTCTGCGAGGCGCGGCCGAGGAGCGCGTCGAAGCCGGCGATGTCGAAGGCGCGGAGGTCGATGACATCGCCGGCGCCCGGGCCGGCAGCGAAGTCGGTGACGCGGTCGGAGCCGCGGCCGGGCGCGAAGACGAAGAGGTCGTCGCCGCCCGCCCCGCCGAGCACGTCGTTGCCGGCGCCGCCGGTGATGACGTTGTCGAGGTCGTTGCCGAGATAGGTGCCGCCGCCCGCATAGTTGGCGGTGAGGTTCTCGACATAGAGCGGGAGGGTGAAGCGGTTGCCGTAGGCGAGCACCGTGTCGATGCCCTCGCCGGCGCGCTCGATGATCTGGTCGCGCGCGCTGCTGGCGCTATAGACGTCGTCGCCGGCGCGGCCGCTCATGACGTCGTCGCCGCTGCCGCCGCTGATGAATTCGTTGCGGTCGCTGCCGTAGAGGATGTCCACGCCCGAGCCGCCGCTGATGCTGCGCTCGGAGCGCGCGCTGGTGCTCCAGACCGGCATGTCGAGGACGCTATCGGGGATGGTGTCGGCAAAGCCCTCGGCGGGCGGGACCGGCGGATTGGGACGGATGTCGCCCTCGATCGCGCCGTCGTTCCGGTTGCCGGTGACCGAGATGCCGGTGCTGCCGGGCTCGATGTCGACGAAGTTGACGATCCGGTCGAAGAGATTGTCGTGGATCGAGACGTTGCGCGAGGGCGGCGGGCTGGCGAGCTCGGGGCTGCCGGCGCCGATGACGACCACGTGCTCGTTGGTGGGGAGCGAACCGAAGAAATTGCCGTGGATGTCGACGTTTTCGGCTCCCAGCACGGTCAGCGGACGCTTGACGGCGTCATGCACCACGTTGCCGGTGACCACGACCTCGCTGGCCTCGAAGCCGGTGCCGGGGCGGAAGCTGCCCGCGCTCGTCCAGCCGCCGACGAGGAGGCCGTCGCCGGCAACATGATGGATGTAGTTGTCGGCGATGAGGAGGTCGAAGGAGCCGCCCTTGGCGAAAAGGCCGGAGCTGCCCGCGACGTTGGTGATCTCGTTGCCGCTGATCGTGGCATGGGCGACCGCGAGGAGGTCGATGCCCTGCTCGCCGGCGCCGTCGACGAGGTTGTCGACCACGCGGACATTGTTGGCCTGGCCGATCTTGATGCCGTCATGGCTGACGCCGCGGATGACGTTGCCTTCGATGACGATGTTGTCGACGAGGTCGGTGAAGTCGCGCCCGCCCTGGGTGACGGCGATGCCGTCATAGCCGCCCTCGATGACGAGGTCGCGGATGACGATGTTGTCCTCGCCCTGAATGGTGATGACCGCATCGGAGCTGTCGGCGGGGCGGATGGTGACCGTGCCGCGACCCTCGGCGGCGGCGAGCCAGATCGGGCGGCCGGGCGTGCCCTCGATGCGCTCGAACTCGACGTTCTCGCGGTACTCGCCGGGGAGGATGAGGATCGCGGTACCGGGCGTCGCCCGGTCGACGGCCAGTTGGATGGAGCTTACCGGGGCCTCGCGCGACCCAGGGTTGTTATCGTCGCCATCCGGCGAAACCCAAATGATGCGTTCGGGAAAGGATTGATCAAACGGTATTTCTGCAGTCACTACACTTCTACCCGCGGAAACAGAAACAGGCCGACGCACCGGACCCCCGCCTGGGTCGGGCGCTATCGCTTCTCGAAAATCCGGTGCGCGGTGGAGGCCGGGCAACAGCTATCCCCGCACGATGACACTGCCACCCAGGGTTTTAGGAACCGTGAGGTGAATCGCTCGACTTTTCCGACAAAGCCGGGCACCGGCGCGCCGCGAGTCCGGCCAGCCGAACGCGCTCCCTCCCCGCTCGGCCTAGAGGGCTGTGACGGGGGTCACGGACAAGCCAACGCCTCCCCGCTTATCGCTCGAGAGAGACGCCGCGACGGTGCGTCGCGCTCCCGGGGAGAGACAGGATGCGCCTCCGACAGATCGCCCTTGCCGGCCTCGCCGCCCTTTCGGCCGTCGAGCCGGCGCTCGCGCGCGACGTCGCGATCGCCTGGGCGAGCGCCTATCTCGACGAGCGCGGCCCCGGTCCGTCATCGACGGCGGGGCGCGCGACCGGCATGCCGGACGGGCAGTTCGTCGGACCGCTCGGCGCGCTCGACTATATCTGGCTGTCGCGGTTCGACATGGTCACCCGGCTCGAGGACCTCAATGTGCTGCTCGGCGTGCCCGAGGAGACGCTGGCGCGCGCCGACATCATCGTCTTCGATTCGAACATGGCGGTCGGGGTGTGCGGCCTCGGCTTCGAGGGCAGCATTTGGTTCTTCAGCGACGGGCGCGGCGCTTACGCGGAGGTCTTCGACGAGGCCACGCAGACGGGCACGGTCGGCCATGCCGGGTTCACCATGGGCGAAGTGCCGTCAAGCGATTTCGAAACCTATTTCGGCCTGGTGCCGACCGCGATCCCCAACTTCGTCAACTGGCTGCTGATCGACGTGCCGGACTATATCGACGTCCGGGCGGCGCGGGTCGCGCCCCACGATCCCGGCTTCTCGCTGTGGGTGGGCGGGGCGTTCCAATACGTCGAGGGCCTGCATCACGGGCTGGTCGCAGGGCTGCCTGTGCCGTGCCGCTACGAGGGGGCGCCGGGGATCGACGCGGTCGGGATCATCCTCCACGACTGACGCGGGGGCCGGAGGCGGTCAGTTCAGCGCGGAAGCCAGCGCGGCACTGGGGTAGCAGGTGGCCGGCAGGCCGGCGCTCAGCTGGAAGGAGCCGATCGCCGTCCGCGTGCGGTAGCCGACGATGCCGGTCGGCGTGCCGACATCATAGCCGCGCGCGATGAGGCCGTTCTGCATGGTCACGATATTGGCGTGGACGATCGGCTCGACGCGGCGCCAGGCGCCGGCGAAGGGCCCGCCATCGCCGGCGATGCGGTCGGCGAGATTGCCGACGAAGAGGGCGTAGAGGTCGGAGTTGTTGTAGCCCTTGATGGCGTAGAAATTCTCGGTGACCAGGAAGACCGGGCCGAACACGCCGGCCGGCGCGAGGAGGAAGCGCGTCTCGCGCGGATCGGAGGCCGGGCCCTCGCCGGTCCAGGTGACGCCGAGCCGGTGCCAGGCGTCGAACGGGCGGCCCTGCTGCGGGCCCTCGAGCGCGCAGGTCGCGGGCGACGGGAGGGTCGCCTCCGAGCCCCATTCGCGGCTCGCGTGCCAGCCCTTGTCGCGGAGGAGATTGGCGATCGTGGCGAGCGTGTCGGGCACCGAGTTCCAGATGTCGCGCCGCCCGTCGCCGTCGAAGTCGACGCCGTATTGAAGATAGGCGGCAGGCAGGAGCTGCGGCTGGCCGATCGCGCCGGCCCAGGAGCTCCGCATCGCCTCGCGGCTCACGTCGCCGCGCTCCAGGACTTTCAGGGCGGCGACCAGCTCGGGGCGGAAGAAATCGGGGCGGCGGCCGATGAAGGCGTGCGTGGCGAGGCTGCGCACGGCGTCGTAGCGAAGGGCGACCTCGCCGTAGGAGGTCTCGCGGCCCCAGATGGCGAGCACGATCTCGGCCGGCACGCCGTAGCGCCGCTCGACGGCGGCGAGCGTCTCGCCCCACGCGGCGAGGCGCCGTCGCCCCTCGCGGGCGAGCGCGGCGAGGTTGTCCTCGTTGAAATAGGGCGCGGGGCTGCGGAACTCGGGCTGGTCGATGACGGGGCCGGAGCCGGGACCGCCGAGCTGCAACTCGGGCAGGTCGAAGTTGAGGCGGATCCCGGCGAGCTGGGTGTCGAAGGTCCGCCGCGACACGCCCGCGGCGCGCGCCGCCGGCCAGATGTCGGATTCGAGCCAGGCCTGGAAGGACGCCTCGAGCGCGGCGCGGTTCTGCGCGGCGGCCGGGACGAGCCAGGCGAGCCCCGCCAGCGCGGCCAGACAGACGGCAACGATCCTCATGCGCATCCTCCGCGAGCCCTCCGGACGCGATCCTAGCGCAAGCGGCTAGGCGTAGGCAGCCGCGATGAGGATGCGGAGGGCGGCGCGCACCCTCTCCCAGTCCTTCTCGGTCTTGAGGCGGAGGCCGGCAAACTGACCGGTCGAGGCCGCGGCGACGACGAGAAGCTGGATGGCGGCGACGAGGACGGCGTTGACGGCGGGCGCGTCGAGACCCTCGGGCGGGGCGAGGTCGCCCCTCATCTCGGCGATCCAGCCGACGAGGCCGCGCGAGCGCGAAGTGGCGAGACGCTGCACCTCGGGCGAGGGCGCGGCGATCTCCCAGGCGACGATGCGCTGCACGAGCGGGTCTTCGCGGAGCGCCTCGAGGAAGCCGAGCGCGAGGCGCTCCATCAGCTCGGCATAGGACGATGGGGGCCCGAGCGCGGCGATCGGGCGGAGGCTGTCGCGGACCCAGAAGCCGAGCTCGCCGCCGATGGCGTCGACGAGCCCTTCGAGCCCGCCGTAGTAGCGGTAGATCAGCTGCTTGTCGCAGCCGGCGCGCCGCGCGACGGTGTTCACGCCGAACTCCTGGAAGCCCGACTCGGCGAGCACTTCCTTGGCTGCGAAGAGGATCGCGCGGCGCGTCGCCTGGCGGTCGCGCGGGCGGGGCTTGGTCTTCGTTCTGGCGGTTCTGGCGGTCGGCTCGCTCATGCGGGTCCAGTCGGCAGTCGGCAGTCGGCAGTCGGCAGTCGGCAGTCGGCAGTCGGCAGTCGGCAGTCGGGGCACGGTAGTCACCCGGCGGTGATCTCGACAAGGCGCCCGGCACCCGCCCTGCGACTTCTTCACAACGGCGCATTCGGACTCGTTCGGCGAAAGCGCCTTGCTGTATGTCACCGATTGGTGATATGTAGTCACTCATCGGTGACAAGCAAGCGTCTTTTCGGGAGCGGTAGATGAGCAAGGCAAAGGCAGCTGGCGTTGCAGCCTTAGCGGTCGCGCTGGCGTTCAACGCGCCCTACGCGACTCTGGCGACGATCTTCGACTATCCGGGCGTGCTGCGGCGGCCGCCGGGCGAGGTCCTCGAGCTCTTCGCCGCCGGGGGCCCCCGCCTCGGCCTCACCTGGTACGGCTTCATGCTGGTGGCGGTCGCCTTCGTGCCGCTCGCGATCGCACTGGCGATCTCGCCCGAGCGGCTCCGCGACCAGCCGGGCTTCGCGATCGGCGCGGCGGTCATCGGGGCGCTGGCCGGGCTCGCCCAGGCGATCGGCCTCTCGCGCTGGGTGTTCGTGATCCCGGGCCTCGCCGCCGCGCATGGCGATCCCGCCGCCGCAGATGCAGCCGAGCGCGCCTTCGAGATTCTCAACCTTTATGGCGGGGTCGCGATCGGCGAGCATATCGGCCAGATGCTGACCGGCGTCTTCATGCTGGCGACGGGGCTCCTGCAGCTCAACGAGCGGCGCCGCGTCCTCGGCGGGATCGCGCTCGGGTCGGCGGCGCTCCTCCTCGTCGGGACCGGCGAGGGCATCGCGCTTGCGCTGGGGGCGGATGGCGGGATGCTCGCCGTCGCCACCATCGCCGGCTTCCTCGGTCTCTCGGCCTGGCTCGCGGCGACCGGTGTCGTCCTCCTCCGCGGCAGCGATGCCGGGGCGGCGCGGCCGCGGCGCCTCGCGGCGGCGTAGGCCGTCGCGACGTCACTCCTGCCCCGCGCGTTCCGAAACTAAAGAGGCCCCGCGATGCGGGGCCTCCGTCGTTTCCGGTGAGAGGAGAAGACGCTAGCGCGTCATCACCTGGGTGTTGGCGCCGGTGTAGCGGAGCCAGGTCTCGACCGGGACCTGGGCGACGCCCGGCTTGGTCCAGTCGCACACGCCGCCCGGGAAGATCTCCTGGAGCTGCGCCCACTCCTCGTTGGAGAAGGTGACGTTGTAGTCGCTGCGATCGAGCGGCTTCAGCTGGCACTTCACGACGTCGTTGGCGACGCCCGTGCCGGCCACCTGGCGCGGGCTCGAGCCGGCCGGATAGTAGAGCGAGGAGCAGATGCCCGTGCCCTGATAGACCTGGGTCTCCTCGATGCGGATGCCCGGGCCGGGGCCCGCGCTCCAGCACGTGTCGACGAGGTCGGCGGGACGGTGGTTGCGGACCTTGTCGTAGAGCGGGATGGCGGAGCGGTCGCTGACGATGGCGGTCAGCCAGGCGTCCATCTGCCGGAAGGCTTCGGTGAGCTGGCCGTTGGCGCTGTAGTTGTTGGTGCCGCCGACCCACATGACGTGATTGTAGCTGTCGCCGTTGGCCGCCTGGAGGCGGGCACGGGTGGCGAAACCGTGGTTGAGGTGGTGGATGTTGCCGTCGCGCGGATCGTCGTTGTAGCTGCGGTAGTCGATCACCGGGGTGGTCGAGTAGCCGCCGGCGCCGTCGATGATGAGACCCGTCCGGTAGGCCGCCTCGATGGCCGAGAGATCGGCCTCGTGGCGCTCGGGCACGTAGTTCAGGTCGAGGTCGAAGCCGCCGATATTGGCGTTCAGATCGAGGAACATGTTCTTGTCGATCTGCCCGGCATTCAGCGCGGCGAGGCCGTACTGCACGCCGACATTGTCGAGCGGGCGATAGGCGAAGCCGTCATCGCTGGCGCCGTAGACGTTGACGGTGTGGTCGTAGACGGTCGAACGCGCGCCGCCCGGGTTGTTGACCGGGTCGTAGCGGAGCTCGGCCGGGATGGAGGCGTGGAACGACTCGGTGGGGTCGATGCGGAGCGCGCCGCCGGTCGTCCCCAGGAACTCGATATTGCCCTCGGCGAGGAAGCCGGAGATGGCCGCCTGCTGCCAGGGGTAGTAGGTGCGCGGATCGTTCGTCTCGTTGAAATAGTGATAGAGGAGACGGGCGTCGGCCAGGGTGAAGAGCGTCACCGTCGTCACGTCGGCGAAGACCGACCCGATGATGATGCCGTCGAGGATGCCCGGATAGGAGGTGACGATGGCCTGGGTCTGGTAGGAGCCGCCCGAGGAGCCGGTGCCGATCGTGAAGAGCGGCGCGCCGAACTGCTCGATGAAGTGCTCCTTGACCATCAGCGACACTTCCGCCGACAGCATGGTGTTGCAGTTGTTGCCGGCCACGTTCAGCGTGGAGTGCACGGCGGCGTAGCCTTCACGCAGCCAGCCGTCCTGCAGCACGGCGCTGGTGTTGCCGTTGCCCTGCCGATAGTAGCCGCCCAGGCAGCCGCCGCCGTAGAAATAGACGAGGCGGTCGTTCCAGCCCGCGGGCGGATTGGTCGGGCTCGGCTCGCCGTCGCTGGCGGGGTCGTGCAGCATGGCGATGTTGTAGATCGAGCGGTTGATCGTGCCGGTCTCGACCCGCACGATGTAGGGCACGGTCGCGCCGGTCGAGGTCGTGGTCGTGGCGAGATCGGCCGGGCGCTGGGTCGGATCGGGCAGCGGCTTGAACTCGTTGCCCGAGCGGTAGAAATAGTCGACCCGCGTCACCACTGAGCAGTCGTCGTCGATCGGCGCGCCGAGCGTGACCCCCTCGCTGATCTCGAAAGCGTCGGTCTGGCAGATGAATGGCTGCTCCTGCGGACCGGCGAAGACCGGACCGGTGATCGGGTAGTTGGTCACGGTCAGGCTGGCCGAGAGGCCGTTCGGACCGGTCACCTCGATGAGGTTGTCGCCGAGGTCGAGGCCCTCCACCAGACCCGACAGCCCCCCATCCATGGCCTGGAAGGAGGCGGTGGCGTCGGCGCCGTTCACCTTGACCGAAAGGCCGTTCACGCTGCCGTCGATGCGGACGAGAACATTGCCGCCCGTCACCATGTCGTTGCGCGTCGAGACGGTGCTGATGGTCACGGCATTGCTGCCCTGCTGCACATGCTCGACCGCCGGCTGCCACCGGGCCGCCACGTCGTAGAGCGCCGAAGCCGGCGTCGCCAGCGAGAGCGCCAATACACACCCCGCCGCGCCCGCGAGCCATACGGCACGCGAGCCTCGCAGATCGATTGTCATGATGTTCCTCCCGTCAGAATGCTGATCTTGTTGCGATATTCACAATAAGGCAGGCATCCGCCGGAGTGGCATAGCACAGATGGGCAGCAACCGGAACCGCGCGCTCAATTGCAGGTCGAACGGTAACCAACCGTTAACTGTACAAGACTTCGTGACCCCGACCCGTGACTGAGGGTCACCTGGCTGATCTGCAACAGTGTGACATTCAATTTTGCCATCCTTGCTTCGTTTGCTTCCCCACTCGTATAGCAGCCAAGCATCGCCCGGCTCCGTTGACGCTTCACTCAGCGCCACGCGGGGGGCCTCGCGGGGGCGAAACGGCGTCCTGAGGCGGCGCAGTTTTCACGGGCGGAGCCGCCGGCCGCGCCCTAGATAGGGGTGGGCAGGCGGCGGTCCGCCGGCCGGGATGAGGGCGTTCGTGGACCAGACCCCGACCTGGATCGAGCTGCGCGAGTTTCCAAGCCGCGCCGAGGCCGATCAATACGCCTTCATGCTGGTCGCGGTCGGCATCTCCGCCCTCGTCGTCCTCAAGCCGGTCTCGGTCGGCCTCCTCGTCCCGCTCGCCGAGTTCGAGCGGGCGAGAGGGGAGATGCGCGCCTACGACGAGGAGCGCGGCAGAAGCGGCAGGGCGCTGCCGGCCGGGTTCCGGCCGGGGCGCGAAGGGGTCACCGGGCTCCTCGCGGTGTGGGCGATCCTCTTCTTCTTCCACGCCGCGACGACGCAGGATGCTTTCGGGCTCGACTGGCGGGGGATCGGGGCGGCGCGCGCCTTCGCGATCGAAGGCGGCAGCTGGTGGCAGACGATCACCGCGCTCAGCCTCCACGCCGACGCCGGGCACCTCCTCAGCAATCTCGCGGCGGGCACGCTGTTCGGGCTCCTCCTCGCCCAGGTGCTGGGGAGCGGCCTCACCTGGCTGACGGTGCTGCTCTCGGGCGCGCTCGGCAATCTCGTCAACGCCTATCTGCAGGCCGACAGCCACGCCTCGATCGGAGCGTCGACCGCGGTGTTCGGCGCGCTCGGCATCCTCTCGATGCTGATGCTGAACCAGCAGCGCGCCAACTGGCTGCGCGGCTTCCGGCGCTGGGCCCCGCTCGCCGGCGGGATCATGCTGCTCGCCTTTCTCGGCGTGAGCGGGGAGCGCACCGATATCGGCGCGCATTTCCTCGGCTTCGCCGCGGGCGTGGCGATCGGCGGGGCGATCGCGCTTCTCGGCGAGCGCGTGCCGCGCGGGCGGGGCGCGCAGGCCGCCTATGGCGCGGCGGCGCTCGGATTGTTCGCGCTGGCGTGGGGGCTGGCGTTCGCGGCGAGGGGGTAGCCTTTTGCCGCGGCATGGACGAGCGTGCGCATAGCCGATCGTGAAAGCCATCGGGGTCCGAGGACCGGACTCTCCGGGGAGGATCAATCGACATGAGGCGGCCGAGTCTGCTCCCGATCCAGCTCCTCGCCGGAGCGCTGCTCACAGCCGGAATACCGCTGCCAGGCCATGCTCAACCGGCCGGTGGCCCCCTCCCCGACCGCACAGCGTTCCTGGAGGGCCGAGCCATCGATTGCCCGGGCTGCGACCTCGCGGCCGCGGACCTCCGGCGGCGGGTGCTGGCGGGCGCCGATCTAAGCGGTGCGAATCTCGCGGGGGCCAATCTCTTCCGCGCCAATCTGGACGGCGCCCAGTTGAGCGGCGCCATTCTCGATAACGCCAATCTCAGCCGGGCGCGTCTCCGGAACGCCGATCTCCGGGAGGCCACCCTCTCCTTCGCCAACATGGCCAGTGTCGACGCCAGCGCCGCCGACTTCACCGGCGCCAACGCCTACGGCGCCAACATGGCGAGCGGATTGCTGATGCAGGCCCGGTTCGACGGCGCGCGGCTCGGCGATGCCGACCTGCGCGCCGCGCGCCTCGCCGGCTCGACCTTCGTGGGCGCCGATCTGAGCGGGGTCTTCATGCAGGGCACCAACCTCGTCGGCATCGATTTCTCGGGCATCCGCGCCGAGGCGGCCGAGCTCGCCGAGGCCAATCTTCGCAACGCCAATTTGTCGGGCGCGAATTTCTGGGGCGCCGATTTCTACGCCGCCGACCTGACCTCGGCGAACCTCGCCGGCACGGTGCTGCGCGGCGCGCGGCTGCAGAACGCCATCGTCACCAACGCGGTCCTCGATGGCGCGGATCTGACCGACGCCATCCTCCCCGACGGATCGCGGTTCCAGGTCCCGCCGGGTCAGCCCGCGCCGCCAGGTCCGTAGGCGGGGTCCCAGATCTCGAACCGCGTGGTCGACTCGAACTCGCCCTGGACGAACTGTCCCTGGAAGTCGAAGCCGGTCTGTCCGCGGCGCCGGTAGAAATGCGTCTCGATCACGAGCTCCCGTCCGTCGAGGAGCTTGCGGCACGAGCGCTTGATGAACATCCCGCCGATCTCGCTCTCGCCAGCCCCGCGCGGAAGGTCCGCGCAGGCCCAGCCATCCGGCCCGAAGCGGCGATTGATGGGCACGCTGAAGAGATAGGCGTCGCTCCGCTTCTCGACGCTGGCGCGGGGATCGGTCACCGCCCTGATGCCGCGCACCATTCCGGCCTCGTCGAACAGCACCGAGGCGATGACGGGGAAGCCGGCGATCACCGTGCCGCTGAACTGGTGCACCCAGTTGAGGTCGACATCGGGATTGGCGCGCGCGATCTCCGCCCATTCGTCGTCGAAGGTGATGTAGACCTCGCGGAGGCCCGAGGCTTCCGGCCGGCAGCGCATGAAGTCGGTCCAGCCGGCGATCGGCTGCGAGGGCGGACCGCCATTGGTTCCGCAGGCGAAGTCGAAATAGCCCTCGGGCATGGCGTCGGCGGTCAATCCGAGGCGGAGATCGCGGATGTCGCCGGTGTAGCGGCTGCCCGGCTCCTGGGCCGAAACCGCGCGCGGCGCCACGGTCGAGACGGCGGCGAGCAGCGCCACGCCAATGAAACGGACGATTGGCACGCGACCTCCCTTCACACGGTTCAGTTGCGCTTTGCAATCCCGGCTGCTCTAATCCGATCGGGGTTGGGCATTCTTGAGGCGGTCAAGTTTACTCAGCCGGGGTGTGATGCGGCGCGTACTGCAGTCGGCCCTTTTTCTGCTCACCGCTACCCACGCGTCCGCGCAGAGCGTGACCGGCGCGGCGACGGCGCTGGACGCCGATACCGTCAATATCGGCGGCACGCGGGTCCTTCTCTACGGGATCGAATCGGTCGAGGCCGGCCAGCCCTGCGTGATCGACGGGCAGGTATGGGACTGCTATCCGGCCGCCCTCCGAGCGCTCGAGACGCTCGTCTCCCTCAGCGAGGTGACCTGCGATTTCGTCGGCGAGCCGGACCGGTTCCGGCGCGTCCTCGGGGTCTGCCACGTGGCCGGCAAGAGCATCAATCTCGAGCTGGTCGCGACCGGCTGGGCGGTCGCCAAGCGGAACGAGACCGAGGAATACGTGCCGGCCGAGGAGGCGGCGCGGGCAGAGGGGCTCGGCCTCTGGCAAAGCTCCTTCCTCAACCCGACCGAATTCAGGGAATCCCAAGGGATCTTCATCGATCGCCAGATCGTCCGCCCGCGGCCGACGCCGCAATGAGGGCCAGCTAGACACGGCAAGGGTTCGACAGCCGCCTAGAACCCCCTCCATCGAACCGGCGGTGCATGCGTGCCAGGCAAACGCGCCGATCAACGACGCGGAAACGTCATCCAGGAGAAAGGGCTACGGACAGGAAATTTTCGTCCCAGATCAAGAAAGAGAGGACCAACGACATGAAGAGGAACACTTCACGTAACGCATGGTTGCTCACGGGTACCCTCCTCGGCAGCGCGTGGCTGATGACGCCCGCCGCCGCGCAGGACGCAGCGGTGGCTGCCCCGACCACGACACAGGACATGCTGGAGAACCCCTCGCCGGAAGACTGGCTGCTCATTCACGGCAATTACGCCGCGCACCGGTTCTCGCAGCTCGATCAGATCAACCTCGAGAACATCGACCAGCTCGAGCTGGCCTACGCCTTCGCCATCGAAGGGGTGGAAGGCGGCGGCAGCCGCTATGCCAACGCGCAGCTGGAAGGCACGCCGGTCGTCGAGGACGGGATCATGTACTTCCCGAACGGGTGGGGCGTGGTCTACCGGGTCGACGTCAGCGATCCGACCTTCGCCAATCCGCAATGGAAGATGGACCCCGCCATCGACAAGCCGTGGGCGGCCGACGTCGCCTGCTGCGGGGTCAACAATCGCGGCGTCGCGCTCTGGCAGGACAAGGTGATCTCGGTCGCGCTCGACGGGCGCCTCATCGCCTCCGACAAGGCGACGGGCGAGATCCTCTGGGACCAGGCCATCGCCGACCCGGCGCTGGGCGAGACCTTCACCGTCGGTCCGCTGGTGATGAACAACATCGCGGTCGTCGGCCCGGCCGGCGCCGAGTACGGCATCCGCGGCTGGCTCGAGGGCCGCAATCTCGACACCGGCGAGCAGATCTGGCGCACCTACACGGTGGCCGGGCCGGGCGAGCCGGGCGGTGAGACCTGGGTCAACCCCGGCACCTACGAGACCGGCGGCGGCTCGATCTGGGTGACCGGCACCTTCGATCCGGAGCTCAACCTCATGTACTGGGGCACCGGCAATCCGGGACCGGACTGGGACGCCGAATACCGCCCCGGCGACAATCTCTACACCGACAGCGCGCTGGCGATGACGCCGGAGACGGGCGAAATCGTCTGGTACTTCCAGTACACGCCCAACGACCCCTACGACTACGACGAGATCTCCGAGCACCACATCGTTGAGGTGTCGATCAACGGGGAGGAGCGGAAGCTCGCCCTTCATGCGGGCCGCAACGGCTATTTCTACGGCCTCGACGCGGCCAGCGGCGAGTTCGTGTACGGCCGGCAATACACCAACGACATGAGCTGGACGACCGGCCTCGATCCGAAGACCGGCCGCCCCCTCGAATACGATCCGGCGACCGCCGTGCAGGCCTATGTCGAGGGCGCCACCCCGCGTCGCGACGGCACGGTCGGCACGGTGTGCCCGATCCATACCGGCGGCAAGAACTGGGAGCCGGCGGCCTACAACCCGAACCTCCAGCTCCTCTTCGTGGCCGGCGGCGAGGGCTGCAACCAGCGCGTCACGGCGATCGAGACCGGCCCCGCCACGGCGGGCGGCACGTGGAAGCCGCGCGACCGCTTCGTCGGCGGCGGCGGTCCCGAGGGCGGACCGGTGCCGCCGGCCAACCCGGCATGGGTGGTCCGCGAGGCCGGGGCGCTCACGGCGATCAACGTGGTGACCGGCGAAGTCGAGGAGAAGCTGATGCTCGACTACTTCAACCGGTCGGGCGTGCTGGCAACGGCCGGCAACTGGGTGATGATCGGCGAGCTCGACGGATGGGTCCGCGCGTTCAACGCCGAGACCCTCGACGAGGTCTGGCGCTTCAATGTCGGCTCCGCGATCAAGGGCCCGCCCATCTCCTACTCGGTGGACGGACGGCAGTATGTCGCCCTCCTCGTCGGGTCGGCGGTCGGCAACGCCCAGCGGCAGGTCAACCCGCGGCTGAACTTCTTCACGCCGAACCACATGCTCTACGTGTTCACGCTCGACGACGACGTCCTCTAGTCGCGCTCGTCCCGCTGAAAGTTGGGGCCGCTCGGAGCGGCCCCAACGCCGTTCAACGCCCTGGTCCGCCACACGGCAGATTGCCCGGACCGCGCAGCCATTCAGAGGACCTCATGAGCTTCACGTCTTTCACCAACCATCGTCGCGGGGCGTTGGCCCTGCTCTCCGCCGCCTTCCTCGCTCTTTCCCTCGGCACGGCCCTCGCCCAGCCGGCACCGCCTGCTCCCGCGCCCGCGGAGCCAGCAGTGCCGGCCCCTGCCGCGCCCGCTGCGGGCGAGCCGGCGGCCATCGACCAGGCCAGCGTGGACCGCGGGCGCCTCCTCTATCGCGACCGCGCGGTCTGCGTCTTCTGTCACGGCTGGGACGGCAAGGGGTCGCTGGTCGAGGGCGAGCCGCCGGCCCCGCCCCTGGTGACGACCCCGATCGAGGGCGAGTTCCTGGTCGAGACCATCGCCTGCGGCCGCATCAACGCGACCATGCCGCGGCACCTCCGCGAGTCCTGGTCGGCGCGCTATCCGTGCTACGGCGGCATGACCTCGGCCGATCTCCAGCCGGGGGAGATGCCGCCCAATCCGCGCGGGGCGTTCCTGACGATGGAGCAGATCCAGGACGTCGCGAACTTCGTGGAGGCGGTGTTCCGCAACAAGGAGATGACGCTCGAGAATTGCGTGGCCTGGTTCGGGCGCCCCGACGCCCCGCAATGCGCGCAGTATCGCTAGGCTAAATGGCGGAGGGGTCGAGCCAAGCTCGGCCCCCTTTTTGCGGTCAGGGGAAGGTGAGGAGGACGTTCCCGATCTTCTGGCCGGAGGCGACATAGGCGAAGGCCTCGCGGATGTCGTCGAGGGCGTAGCGCCGGTCGATGAGCGGCTTGTAGGTGCCGTCGGCGAGGAGCGGCGCGATCTCGGCCAGCGTCTTGGCGATGTCGGTGGGCAGCGGGAAGAGCACCTTCGGGCCGCGCATCAGAGGCGCCGCGAGGGCGAGGAAGATGTTCTGTCCGCCCGGGCCGAG
>JADYYB010000206.1 GCA_020853895.1 Bauldia sp. | reverse complement strand
GCGACAACCCCGAGCTGCGCGTCGAGGAGTTCGTTCTCGCCGCCTTCTACGAGAAGCTCTCCGTCTACCAGGTCGAGCGCTCGCGGGTGATCACGGTCGAGTTCAGCTCGACCGATCCCAACCTCGCCGCCACCGCAGCCAACTCGGTCGCCGAGGAGTACATCACCCTCCAGAGCCAGGTTAAGCGCGGCACCGACGAGGGCGCGACCACCTTCCTCGAATCGGAGATCGCTTCGCTCAGCGCCCGGGTCCGCGACGCCGAGGCCGCGGTCGAACGCTTCCGCGCCGACGCCGATCTGTTCGGTCGGGGAGGGGACAACGGCACGCTCATCGAGCAGCAGCTCGTGCAGCTAAACGGAGAGCTCGCCCGCGTCCGCGCCGAGGGCGCCGATGCTGCGGCCAAGGCCGCGCAGATCCGCGCCCGCCTGGCAAGCGGCTCCGCGCTCACCTCGACCGAGGTCCTGTCCTCGGAGCTGATCCAGCGCCTCAGCGAGCAGGAGATCGCCCTCCGCGCCCAGATCGCCGAGCTCTCGGCGACCCTTCTTCCCGCTCACCCGCGCATCCGCGAGCTCAACGCGCAGCTCGGCAACCTCACCACCCAGATCCGTCTCGAGTCGGAGAAGATCCTCGCCAGCCTCGAAGGCCAGACGGAGCTCGCCGCCGCCCGCGAGCGCGAGATCAACCAGAACCTCGATCAGCTCAAGGCGGCGACCGCGCAGGCCAACGAGGCCGAGGTCGAGCTTCGCGCCCTCGAGCGCGAGGCAGCCGCCCAGCGCGAGCTCCTCCAGACCTATCTCCTCCGCTACCGCGAGGCCGACGCCCGCGTCAGCGGCGGCTACGTGCCGCCGGACGCCCGCATCATCTCGCGCGCCTCCGCGCCGATCTCCCCGTCTTTCCCCAAGAAGGTGCCGATGACGATCGCCATCGTCGTCGCCACGCTCATCCTCGCCTTCGCCATCGCGCTCATCCGCGCGCTGATGAAGCGTCCGCGGCCCGGCGTTTCCTTCGCCGGTCCGATCCCCCTGGTGCCCGGCGCGGTTCCGGTCGAGGCGCGCGTCCGCCGTCCCGACGAGAACGGCCAGCACCGCCCGATGCCGCACGAGCCGGCGATGGGCTCGGCGCTGGCGGAGGAGGGGGTCGAGCGCTCGCTTGGCGCCATCGCCGCCCGCATCGTCGCCTCGGGCAAGAAGCGCGTCTGGGTGGCGATGGCCGAACCCGACAACGACGACCGTCCGCTCGCCGCCGTGGCGCTCGCCCGCGCGCTCGCGCGCCAGGGGACGCGCACGCTCCTCGTCGACCTTGCCGGGGACGACGCCGACCGCGTGGCGATGGGCGAGGATCCGACCCAGCCGGGCTTCGGCGACCTCTTCGCCGGCACGACCTCCTTCGCCCAGGTGATCTTCCGCGACAGCGCCTCGCCCGCCCATTTCATTCCCATGGGCAACGCGCCGCTGGCGCCCGAGAACTACGCCGAGCCGCGCTTCGCGACGCTCGTCGACGCTCTCGAATACGCCTACGACCTCCTCGTCTTCGACGCCGACCCGACGTCGCTGGCCGGCCTCGCCGCCCGCTCAGGTATCGTCGTGCTGGTGACCGAGAAGGCTGCCGCCGATCCGCGAACGGTCAAAGCCTACGAACGTGTCCGCACGCAGACTGGCGCGGAGGAACTCATGCTCCTGGCGGTCGATCCGCCGCATGACGAGCGCCTCGCGGGCGAAGCAGCTTAGCCGGACTTTCCTTCGCCGGCGAAACGGTCTCGTTAAGGTTACGTTCCTTTTGATCTTTCCGATCAACCCGTGGTCAACCCTTTCCTGTCGACAACCCAGACTTGATCCGACTACCGTTTTTGCGTGGGGGCGGCGGGACAAGTGTTCGATCTGAACCTCAAGAAGCTCGGTCTGAATGCGCTCTACTTCAGTGGAGCGCATCGCTGGCTGGCCGGCCTCGGCGCCGGCGCCGGGGCGGTCTTGATGTTCCATCACGTCCGTCCGGGAAAGCCGGCGCCGTTCGCGCCGAACGCCCATCTCGAGGTCACGCCCGAGTTCCTGCAGGAGTCCGTGCGTCTCGTCCGCGAGAAGGGCATGGACATCGTCGACCTCGACGAAGCCCGTCGCCGTCTCCTCGAGCGCGACCCGCGCCCGTTCTGCGTCATCACTTTCGACGACGGCTACCGCGACAACCTCGTCCACGCTTACCCGGTGCTGAAGGCCGAGAACGCGCCCTTCACGATCTTCGTCGCCACCGGCCTCGTCGACCGCACCGCCGACCTCTGGTGGCGTGTCGTGGAGAGAGTGATCGCCGAGCAGGACGCGATCGAGGTCGAGATCGGCGGCGCGCTCACCCGCCTCGCCACGCGCTCGGTCGCGGAGAAGCACCAAGTCTACGCCCATCTGATGGACTGGCTGATGGACGAGGTCGACGAGGATCGCCAGCGCCTCTTCGTGAACGATCTCGCCCAGCGCTACGGCGTGGACGACAAGGCGATGGTCGACGCCGAGATCATGACCTGGGACGAGCTCCGCCGGATCGCCGCCGACCCGCTCGTCACTATCGGCGCCCATACCGTGGCCCATCATGTTCTCGCCAAGCTGCCGCTCGCCCGCGCCCGCGCCGAGATTGAAGGCGGCGCCCGCCGCCTCGAGGCGATGCTCGGCGTGGCGCCACGCCACTTCGCCTATCCCTATGGTTTCGAGGAAGCGGCCGGCGAGCGCGAGTTCCGGCTCCTCGCTGATCTCGGCTTCGCGACCGCCGTCACCACCCGGCCGGGCGTCCTCATGCCCACCCATGCCGCTTCCAACACTGCCTGGCCGCGCGTCTCGGTGAACGGGCACTTCCAGTCCCGCCGCTATCTCGAGGTCCTCCTCTCCGGCGTGGCCTACGCGCTCTACGACCGGGCGAGGGGCCTTCGCCCCGCCTCGCCTAAGCGCGCGCCCGTGGCGGCCTCTGCATCCACGCGATGATCGCCGCGCCCGGGATCACCCACAGCAGCCCCGCCACCAGGTAGAACACCATCTGCAGCATCCGGTCGGCATTCATCATGCCCATGGCGACGATGGTGCTGGCGACCGCCCAGAATCCGATGAGGAAGAGGAGGGCGAGGCTGCCGATCAGCTTCCGGACACGCGGCGACATCTTTCCTTCCCCAAGCATTTCAAAGGGTGGAGCGGCCATGGCAATCCGCCGCAAGCCTTCACAGCAATATTCATAGCCACAGGTGCTGCGCCGGTTCTATACCTCGCGCCAACCCATGTCTCTTGCCGCAACACTTTCCCGCCCCGCCCGCGATCGCTCGCGCGACCGCCGGCTGATCAGCGCCTGGCTTTACGTCGTGGCGGCGATGATCGTCGCCATGATCCTCGTCGGCGGCGCCACGCGCCTCACCGATTCCGGCCTTTCCATCACCGAGTGGAAGCCGATCCACGGCATCATCCCCCCACTCACCGCCGCCGAGTGGGAGGAGGAGTTCGTCAAATACCAGGCGATCCCCGAATACAGCATCGTCAACCCGAACATGACCCTTGCCGAGTTCAAGGGCATCTTCTGGTGGGAGTGGGGCCATCGCTTCCTGGGCCGCATCATCGGCTTCGTCTTCCTGCTGCCGATGCTCATCTTCTGGGCCACCGGCCGCATCGAGCGCCAGCTCTGGCCGCGCCTCGCCGGCATCTTCGTCCTCGGCGGCCTGCAGGGCGCCGTCGGCTGGTGGATGGTGGCGAGCGGCCTGACCGCCCGCGTCGACGTCAGCCAGTATCGGCTGGCCGCCCATCTGATGCTGGCCTGCCTGATCCTCGCCTATGTCCTCTGGGTCGCCCGCGGCCTCTCTCCGCAGCGGAGCGCGCCGCCGGTCCCCGCCGTTCGTACCTTCGCCGCCGTCCTGATCGGCCTGACCCTCTTCCAGATCTATCTCGGCGCTCTGGTCGCCGGCCTCGACGCCGGCCTCATCCACAACACCTGGCCGCTGATGGATGGCGGGCTCGTCCCCGCGAACCTCTTCGCCGAGAGCCCCGCCTGGCTGAACTTCTTCGAGAACCACACGACCGTGCAGTTCACCCACCGCATGGTCGCCTATCTCCTTCTCGCGGCGGCGATCGCCCACGCGATCCAGGCCGTCCGCCGCGCGCCGGGCACATCGCACGCCGTTCGTGCCGTCTTCCTCGCCCTGCTGGTCGGACTCCAGGCGGTGATCGGCATCGTCACGCTGGTGATGGTGGTGCCGCTCTCGGCTGCCATCCTCCACCAGCTCGGCGCCGTCCTGGTGCTGACCGTCGCTGTCCTCCACCTCCGCTCGATGACCCGCGGCTACCCGCTGGAGGCATAGCCTACGGGAACAGCGCCAGCTGCCCGAGCCCGGTCGTCTCCGTCAGCCCGAACATCAGGTTGAAGTTCTGGATCGCCTGGCCGGCCGACCCCTTCACCAGATTGTCGAGCGTCGAAATCACGATCGCCCGCCCGGGAATGCGGTCTGCGAACACCGCGATCTGCACGTGGTTCGAGCCGCGCACGGCCTGCGTCTGGGGGAGGGTGCCCTCCGGCAGAACGTGCACGAACGGCTCGCCCGCATAGGCGTCCGAGAGCGTCTTCCGAAGATCGGCCGCCGTCGCCCCACCCTCGAGCCTCACATAGATCGAGCACAGCTCGCCGCGACTCATCGGAATGAGATGCGGGGTGAAATTCACGTAGAGCGACCGCCCCGCCACCTTCGAGACTTCCTGCTCGATCTCCGGCGCGTGCCGGTGCTCGGCCACCGCGTAAGGCGACAGCCCTTCGCCCGCCTCGGTGAAGAGTGTGTTCTGCTTCGGGCTCCGCCCCGCGCCCGAGACACCCGACTTGGCGTCGATGACGATGTCGTCGGCCACGACCTCTCCCGAGGCCACGATCGGCAGGAGCGCGAGCAGCGAGGCGGTCGGATAGCAGCCCGGGCAGGCGACGAGCCGGCTATCCTTGATCGCCTCGCGATAGTGCTCGGTGAGGCCGTACACCGCCTCGTCCTGCAGCTTCGGCGCCCGGTGCTCGTGGCCGTACCAGGTCTTGTAGGTCTCGGGGTCGCGGAGCCGGAAATCGGCCGACATGTCGACCACCTTGACCGCCGGGTTCTCGGTCAGGATCTCGCTGATGATCTCCTGCGTGGTGCCGTGCGGCAGCCCGCAGAACACCGCGTCGACCTTCGACCAGTCGGCGTCCTCGACCTTGGTCAGGCGCGGCAGGCTGATGAAGGAGAGATGCGGGAACACCTCGGCCATCGTCTTGCCGGCATAGGTGTTGGCGGTCACCGAGGCGATCTCGATCGCCGGGTGAAGCGCCGCGAGGCGGATGAGATCGGCCCCGGTATAGCCGGACGCGCCGAGAACCCCGATCCTCACCGAATTGTCCATTGTCACTTTCTCCGAGAAGCCGGTTGCGCGCCGCGCTTGGTCGCCAGGATACCGATATAGGTCATCGCGACCGTCGCTGCAGCGATCGCGGTGATGTCGGCATGATCATAGGGCGGCGACACCTCCATGACGTCACCGCCGACGAAGTCGATTCCCGAGAGGCCGTGAAGGATCGCGAGCGCCTCGCGGCTCGACATCCCGCCAGAGACGGGCGTGCCGGTGCCCGGCGCGAAGGCCGGGTCGAGGCAGTCGATATCAAACGTGAGGTACGCCTTCCGTGACCCAACCCTCGTTCGGACCGCCTTCACGATCCCCTCGACGCCGATCGAGTCGATGGCTCTTCCGTCGAGGATCTCGATCCCGCAATCCTCGGGCGCATGCGTCCGCACGCCGATCTGCACCGACGCGGCCGGATCGATCAGCCCCTCCCGCACCGCGCGGCCGACGAAGCTGCCATGGTCGATCCGCCCGCCGTCGTCCGGCCAGGTGTCCTGGTGCGCGTCGAACTGCACGAGCGCGAGCGGCCCGTGCCGGGCGACATGCGCCTTGAGCAGCGGATAGGTGACGAAATGGTCGCCCCCGAGCGTGAAGAGCTGCGCCCCGCTGGCGAGGATCGCGCTCGCCTCCGTCTCGATCAGCCGCGGCGTCTCCGCGGGCCTGCCGTAGTCGAAGGAGCAGTCGCCATAATCGACGACCTTGAGCGTCGCGAACGGATCGATCCCGAACGGGAATTGCGGGTCGCCGTCGAAGATCGCCGACGCCCGTCTGATCGCCGCCGGCCCGAACCGCGCCCCCGGGCGGTTGGAGACCGCCGTGTCGAACGGCACGCCCCACACGACGAGGTCGACGCCGTCGAGCTCGCGCGTATAGCGCCGCCGCATGAAGGAGAGGGCGCCGCCGTAGGTCGGCTCGAGGCTCCCTCCCGTAAGGGAGCCCAGGAACGCGTTGTCCGTCGGCCTCGATCCGCTGACCATCGCTCTCGTCCCGCCCGAGCGCCTATTGCGGATAGCTGATCTGGCCGGCCCGCTTGACCGCCAGAACCCGATCCGACCCGTCCTCGACCACCGCGAACGTGCCGGTGGCTCCGAAATTGCTCATCGAACAGTCGAGCTCGTTGACCAGCGCCTCGCGCGCCGCCGGGTCCGCCGGCCACATCGCGGGCGCGATCACCGCCAGCATCGCGCCCTGATCGGTGCGGATCGACAGCTGCCCCTCGTTCATCGCCTGCATCGCGCGCACCCGGCAGTCGAGCGTCGGCTGCGCCCATGCCGGCGCCGCGGAAACCGCTCCGAGCGGCGCCACGCCGAGTAGCATCCTGATCATGCCGTTCTCCTTTCGAGAACCGATCGACCGAAACGAAAAGGGGCGAGCCCCTCGGCCCGCCCCTCTTATCGTAACTCGCCGCGCTGAGCTTAGCGCTTGGAGAACTGGAAGGACCGACGGGCCTTGGCGCGGCCGTACTTCTTTCGCTCGACCACGCGCGAGTCGCGGGTCAGGAAGCCGTCCTTCTTGAGCACGCCCCGGAGGTCCGGCTCGTAGTAGGTCAGCGCCTTGCTGATGCCGTGACGGAGCGCGCCGGCCTGGCCCGAAAGCCCGCCGCCGGAGACCGCCGCGAAGACGTCGTACTGGTTGGCGCGGTTGGCCGCGATGATCGGCTGGCGCACGACCATCTGCAGCACGGGACGCGCGAAATACTCGGCGTAGTCCTTCTCGTTGACCACGATCCGGCCACTGCCTGGCTTGACCCATACCCGGGCCACGGCGTCCTTCCGCTTGCCGGTCGCGTAGGCGCGGCCCTGGGCGTCGAGCTTCTGGACATGGACCGGCGCGGCGCTGGTCGACGCAGCCAGATCCTGGAGTGAAGACATGTCGGCCATGCTCAGACGTCCCTCGCATTCTTGGGATGCAGCGCCGCGACGTCGAGCGTCTCCGGCTGCTGGGCGGCGTGCGGATGATCCTCGCCGCCATAGACCTTGAGATTGCCGAGCTGGCGACGGCCCAGCGGCCCGCGCGGCAGCATGCGCTCGACCGCCTTCTCGATCACGCGGCCCGGGAACTTGCCCTCGAGGATGTTGCGGGCCTTCCGCTCCTTGATGCCGCCGATATAGCCGGTGTGCCAGTAATACGTCTTCTGCTCGTACTTCCGGCCGGTCAGCACGACCTTGTCGGCGTTGACGACGATGACGTTGTCGCCGGTGTCGATATGCGGGGTGAAGGTCGGGCGATGCTTGCCGCGAAGGCGCATCGCGATGAGCGCTGCGAGCCGGCCCACCACGAGGCCCTTGGCGTCGATCAGCACCCACTTCTTCTCGACCTCCGCCACCTTGGCGGAATAGGTGTTCATCGGGAAGCTCCAGGAGAAATGCCCCGCCACGCCTCAGCGCGACGAGCGAGCCGCTTCTATATGGACCGCCCGCCATCCGGTCAAGCCGGAAAACACCGCGGACTCAATCACATAGCAATATGGTAAGATAGTACCACAGACCCGTTAAGCCGCTGAATCGACGGGAGAAATCTCGCCTTGCGGGACGGGGGAGTCGAACGGCCCGATCAGTATTTGATCGAGAAGCCGCCCATGAGGGTGTGGCTCTGCACGTTCCCGGTCACGTCGGGAGCGAAGCCGTCGAGGTTGAAGTCGATGTCGGCATAGGAATAGTCGATGCGCCCGGTCAGGCTGTCCGAGATGCCGACCTCGACGCCGCCGCCGATCGTCCAGCCCCAGGCAAACACGCTGTCGCTGACCCCGCCGATCGTGGCGTTGAGATTGGCGCCGGCGAGACCCGCGGTGCCGTAGATCAGCACGTTGTCGAGCGCGATGCCGGCCCGGCCCCGGAGGAGCGTGGTCCAGTCGATGCTCGCCACCGACCCGCCCGGGAACGGCGCGGGCAACCCGCCCGAGGCGAACGAGTAGTTCAGGCTGCCGTCGACGCCGAAGACGAACGAATCGAGCTGCAGGTTGAACCCGCCATAGGCGCCGAGCACGGCGCCGTCGAGGTCGAATTCCGAGGCGCTCGGCGGATCGGTCCCCACCGAGTTCCAGCCATAGCCGCCCTGCACGCCGAGATAGAGGCCGGCCCAGTCGAAGGTCGTGTCGGCGGAAGGCGCCGCGGGCGGCACGAAGACGGGCGGCGGAAGGGGCTCAGCCGCAAAGGCTCCGCCCGGCAACGCCGCAGCGAGAGCAAGACCTGCGAAACTGAGAAGCGCCTTCTTCATTGCACCCCTGGGGCGAGACATGGATCGCCCAGAAAACCAGCCCTAATGATAAGAAATGGATCGCCGATTCCCTAGAGATTTCTCTGCCCTACACACCGTTTTGGGCCGCACTGTGGTCGCTTGGCCACAGACTTGGCGGGTAGGGCTTCTCTTTACGAAACAAGGCGTTAACGAATGGCCCTAGTGGAACCGATGCGTCCCGAACACTACCCCGACAGCTACGTCAGGGACATCCTGGCCGGAACGAGGACCATCGCGGTCGTCGACGTCAGCCCGAAGCCGATCCGCCCCAGCCATTCGGTCTTCGGATATCTCCTCGAGGCAGGCTTCGAGGCCTTTCCCGTCAATCCCGGCCAGGCGGGCGGCCTCATCGCCGGGGCGAAGGTTTACGCCCGGATGGCCGACATCCCGGTCCCGATCGACCTCGTCGACGTCTTCAAGAGCCCCGCCGATGTCGCCAAGGTGGTCGACCAGGCGCTCGCCTTGCCGGTGCGGCCGAAGGCGATCTGGATGCAGGTCGGCATCCGCGACGAGGAGGCGGCCGCCCGCGCCGAGGCCGCCGGCATCCGCGTGGTGATGGACCGCTGCACCAAGGTCGAGCACGCCCGTCTCTTCGGCTGGCGGGGCAGGGGCGTTCCGCTCGATCTCTGACGCGTCCCACGAGACGGTGCACAAGCCGATCTGTCTCAGCGTCGGCTCTTGCGCGCCGGCCGATTTTCCCGCCCTAGTCGGACCGCGGCGCCGGACCAGCTGGATAGACCATGCACGATCGTGCACCCGCCCTCTCGACGCTCGCTGCCTTCGCCGGAGACCGCGGCAGGGGGCGCCCCGACCACAAGACCGCGCCCCACCGCCCCCGCTCCTGGACCGAGGAGGCCGCCGCCAGCGGCGAGCCCGCGACAGCTTCGCTCGAGGAGCTCATCGCGGCCCTCGAAGGCGGCACCGCCGCCGTCGCCTTCGCTTCCCCCGAGGCGATGCTGCATGTCCTCGGCCGCGTCCTCCTTCGCCCCGGCGAGGAGATCGTCGCCGCCCGCGAGAGCGGCGACACCGTGACCGCCGCCCTCGCTCATTCCTTCCCCGGCTTCGGCTGGCGCGTCGCCTGGGCCAACCTCGACGAGCGCACCTCCTTCGAGGACGCCATCGGCCCGAGGACCAAGGCGATCCTCGCGCCCTCCGTGAGCGGCGATGGCACGATCGCCGACCTCGCGATGCTCGGCGAGGTCGCCCGGAGGGCCGGCGTCCCGCTCGTCATCGACAACACGCTCGCCACGCCGGCGCTGTGCAGGCCGCTCGACCACGGCGCGCACATCGTCCTCCATTCCTCGGCGGCCGGTCTCGGCGGCGGAGGCGACCCCGGGATCCTGGTCGATGGCGGAACCTTCGACTGGCAGCGCGAGGGCCGTCAGCCGGCTCTCTCGGAAGCGGATCCGCAATTCGACAACGCCGTACTCGCCGAGACCTTCGGCAATTTCGCCTTCGCCGCGGCCTGCCGGCTCCTCGGCTCCCGCGCCTTCGCCGCCCCGATCGCCGCCGCCGAAGCCACCCGTCTCCTCGACGGCATCGCGACGCTCGCGCTCCGCGCCGAACGCCAGCGCGGCACCGCCCGCGCCCTCGCCGAGCGCCTCGACGCCCGCGCCGATCTCGCCTGGGTCCGGCACGCGGGCCTCCCCGGCAACCGCTACCACAACCTCGCGAAACGCTACGTCGCGGGCAGCGGCGCGCCGATCATCACGTTCCGGCCCGCGCGTCCGGAGACGGCCGAGGCGTTTCTAGCCGCGCTCAGCCTCGTCATGCCGGTCGGCCGGATCGCCTATGGCGGCCGCAGCCAGGTCGAGCGCGTGGCCAGTGGCGCCGGCTCCCCGTTCTTCAGGCTGTGGGTGGGCATCGAGGACGAGGCCGACCTCGTCGCCGACCTCGAGGAAGCCCTCGTCGGCGCGTCCGCCTAGCCCTTGACCTTCACGTAGCTGCCCGGCGCGTCCTCGATCGGCTTGAACCGCCCGCGCCCGGCCTTCCGCGCCTTCACGCGCTCGCCGTCCTGCCGCTCGATCCATGCCTGCCAGTGCGGCCACCACGAGCCGGCCGTCTCCTGCGCCCCCGCCATCCACGCCGGGAGGTCGCCGCCGTGCGCCGATCCGTTGGTCCAATACTGATACTTGCTGCGCGAGGGCGGGTTGACCACGCCCGCGATATGCCCGGACCCGGCCAGGACGAAGGTCACCTTCCCGCCGAACGCCTGCGACCCGAACAGCACCGAGCGGGCAGGGGCGATGTGGTCTTCCTTGGTCGCGAGATTATAGACCGGCGTCTTCACCTTCCGAAGATTCAGCCGCACCCCGCCGATCTCCATCTCGCCGCGGAAGAGCCGGTTCTCGAGATAGCAGGCGCGGAGATAGAAGGCGTGGTTGGCCGCCGGCAGCCGCGTCGAGTCCGCGTTCCAGAAAAGCATGTCGAACGCCGCCGGCTCCTCGCCCATGAGATAGCGGCCCACCAGATACGGCCAGATGAGATCGTTCGGCCGGAGCATGTTGAAGGCGTTCGCCATCCGCGAGCCGCGGAGATAGCCCGTCCGCGCCATCTCGCGCTCGAGCGCGTCGATCTGGTCCGCGTCCGCGAACACCTTGAGGTCGCCCGCGTGCGTGAAGTCGACCTGCGCCGCGAAGAAGGTCACGCTCGCGATCCGCTTGTCGCCCGTCGCCGCCATGTAGGCGAGCGTCGCCGCCAGCAGCGTCCCCCCGACGCAATAGCCGATCGCGTTGACCTCGCTCTCCCCGGTCACCCCCTTCACCACGTCGAGCGCCTGCAGGATGCCTTCCCGCATGTAGTGCTCGAACCCCTTGCCGCGCTGGCCGGCGTCGGGGTTCACCCACGACACCACGAACACCGTGTGCCCCTGCTCGACCGCCCAGCGGATGAACGACTTCTCCGGCGTGAGGTCGAGCACATAGAATTTGTTGATCCACGGCGGCACGATGAGGAGCGGGCGCCGGAGCACCGTCTTGGTCGCCGCCTCGTACTGGATGACCTGGCAGATCTCGTTCTCGAACACGACCTTGCCCGGCGTCACCGCGAGGGTCTTGCCGAGCTCGAACCCGCTGTCCGCCGAATGCCGGATCCTGAGCTCGCCCTTGCCGGCCTGCAGATCCTCCGCCAGCAGCTCGAGCCCGCGGACGAGGTTCTCCCCGCGCGACTTCAGCGTCTCGCGGAGGAGCTTGGGGTTGCTGAACACGAAATTGGCCGGCGACAGCGCCGCCGCGATCTGCCGGACATAGAACTCCGCCTTCTGCCGGGTCTGCTCGTCGAGGCTGTCGGCCTCGCTCACCAGCATCTCCGCCCAGCGCGAGAGCTGGACGTAAGCCTCCTTGAAGAGCGCGAAATAGAGGCTCTCCGACCACCCGGCGTCGTCGA
The DNA here is from genome assembly GCA_020853895.1 of Bauldia sp. GTDB lineage: Bacteria > Pseudomonadota > Alphaproteobacteria > Rhizobiales > Kaistiaceae > JADYYB01. The sequence continues at coordinate 9,970 of JADYYB010000206.1, read as the reverse complement.
AGCGCTTGTCCCGCCCGTTGGCGGAGGAGGGCGCCGGCCGGTCGCCCATCATCCACCGCCACGACCACATCGAGAGGTCCATCATCGACCCGACGAGGCGCCTCTGCGCCTTCGCCGCCCGCTCGAGATCGCTGGTCCAGTAGGTCCCCAGCGCGGCGAGCGACTTGAACGCGTCGACCATCTCGGCCGACCGGTCGGCGCTGGTCGCGTCGGGCGCGCGCGGCGCGGACCAGGCGGCCATCGCCTTGCCGCCGGCCTCCATCAGGCGCGCGAGATTGCGGGCGAACGCCTCCGGTTCACCGAACAGCGCGTCGAACGAAAAGCCCGCTTTGTCCTTGTCCTCAGCCATCTTGCCGGGGGTTCTACCTCATTTCGACATAAACGGATTTTAAGCCCGCCGGGAACCGGACGGACTCCCGCGCGCTTTGGTTAACCGCCCGGTCATCGCCGATGGCGAGGATGTTAGTGCCTTTGCCGGGCGCGGGGTGTAAGGAAGCGCCGCTGCGCAGCGCAGGCTCAACGGGAAGCGGAAGAAGCGGGAAAATGAGCGAGTTTCATCGGGTGCGGCGGCTGCCGCCTTATGTCTTCGAGCAGGTCAACCGGCTGAAGGCGAGCGCCCGGGCCGCCGGCGCCGACATCATCGACCTCGGCATGGGCAACCCGGACCAGCCGACCCCCGCCCATATCGTCGAGAAGCTGATCGAGACCGCCCAGCGCCCCGACACCCATGGCTATTCGGCCTCCAAGGGCATCGGGGGCCTTCGCCGCGCCCAGGCCGCCTACTACGAGCGCCGCTTCGGCGTCACGCTGAACCCGAATACCCAGGTCTGCGTCACCCTCGGCTCGAAAGAGGGCTTCGCCAACATGGCGCAGGCCATCACCGCTCCGGGCGACGTCGTCCTCTGCCCGAACCCGAGCTACCCGATCCACGCCTTCGGCTTCCTGATGGCCGGCGGGGTCATCCGCTCGCTTCCCGCCGAGCCCGACGCGAATTACTTCCACGCGCTGGAGCGCGCCGTCGCCCACTCGATCCCGAAGCCGATCGCCGTCGTCGTCTGCTACCCGGGCAACCCGACCGCCTATGTCGCCGACCTCGACTTCTATCGCGACCTCGTCTCCTTCGCCCGCCGCAACGAGCTGATCATCCTCTCCGACCTCGCCTATGGCGAGATCTACTTCGACGGCAATCCGCCGCCCTCGGTGCTCCAGGTCCCCGGCGCGATGGATGTCTGCGTCGAGTTCACCTCGATGTCGAAGACCTTCTCGATGGCCGGCTGGCGCGTCGGCTTCGCGGTCGGCAACGAGCGCCTCATCTCCGCCCTCGGCCGCGTGAAATCCTATCTCGACTACGGCGCCTTCACCCCCATCCAGGTCGCCGCCACCGCGGCGCTGAACGGCCCGCAGGAATGCATCGCCGAGGTCCGCGAGACCTACAAGCGCCGCCGGGACGCCCTCGTCGACTCCTTCGGCCGCGCCGGCTGGGAGATCCCGTCTCCGGCCGCCTCGATGTTCGCCTGGGTCCCGATCCCCGAGGCTTTCCGTCCGCTCGGCTCGCTCGAATTCGCCAAGCTCCTCATCGAGAAGGCCGACGTCGCGGTCGCGCCCGGCATCGGCTTCGGCGAGCACGGCGACAGCCATGTCCGCATCGCGCTGGTCGAGAACGAGCAGCGCATCCGCCAGGCCGCGCGCAACGTCCGCCGCTTCCTTGATACGGCGGACAAGACATTGCACAACGTGGTCCCCATGGCAGGCCACCGGCGCTAGCCGGAGCGAATTGGGGATCGGTCGATGTCGGAAGTCTTGCGCCTCGGCGTCGCCGGGCTGGGCACGGTCGGCGGAGCGTTGCTCCAGCTGATCGAGCGTCACGGCAACGACCTCGCCGTGCGCGCCGGGCGACCCATCGCTGTGACGGGCGTCTCGGCGCGCGATGCCGAGCGCGACCGCGGTATCAGCCTCACCGGCAAGCGTTGGTTCGCCGACCCGGTCGCGCTCGCCCGCGATCCGGACATCGACGTCTTCGTCGAGCTGATGGGCGGAGCCTCCGGCCCCGCCGAGCAGTCGGTCCGCGCCGCGCTCGAGAGCCGCAAGCACGTCGTCACCGCCAACAAGGCGCTCCTCGCCGGCAAGGGCCACGAGCTCGCCCTGATGGCCGAGGAGCAAGGCGTCACGCTGAGCTTCGAGGCCGCCGTCGCCGGCGGCATCCCGATCGTCAAGACCCTTCGCGAAGCCCTTGCCGGGAATAGCGTTTCGCGCGTCTATGGCATCCTCAACGGCACCTGCAACTACATCCTCACGCGCATGGAACGCGAGGGCATGGCCTTCGCCGACTGTCTCCGCGAGGCCCAGCGCCTCGGCTATGCCGAAGCCGACCCGACCTTCGACGTCGAGGGCTACGACACCGCTCACAAGCTGGCGATCCTCTGCTCGATCGCCTTCGGCACGCGCATCGACGCCGATGCCATCTATGTCGAGGGGATCAGCTCGATCGAACCGGCCGACATCGAGGCCGCCGACGAGCTCGGCTATCGGATAAAGCTCCTCGGCGTCGCGAGCCGCACCGAGAGCGGCATCGAGCAGCGTGTCCACCCGGCCATGGTCCCGAAATCCTCGCCCATCGCGCGGGTCGACGGCGTCACCAACGCCGTCGCCATCAACGCCGATTTCGTCGGCGAGCTCGTCCTCTCCGGACCCGGGGCAGGGGGCGCCGCCACCGCCTCGGCGGTGATGAGCGACATCGCCGACATCGCCCGCGGCGACCGCAAGCCCCCCTTCGGCCGCCCCGCCGCCGCCCTCGAGCCCTATCGCCAGGCGGCGATGCGCGCCCATGCCGGCGGCTATTACGTCCGCCTCCACGTCCACGACCGCCCCGGCGCCTTCGCCGCGATCGCCAAGCGCATGGCCGAGCACGGCATCTCCCTCGAGTCGATCGTCCAGCGCCGCCGCGCGCCAAAGGCCGACGCGCCGGGCCACCCTGTTCCGGTCGCCCCGCAGCCGGTGATCCTCGTCACCTACGCGACGACCGAGGAGGCGATCAAGGAAGCGCTCGCCGCGATCACCGCCGACGGCCACATCTCCCATTCCCCGCAGATGATCCGCATCGAGTCCTTCGGCGCCGGATGACCACGGCGGTCCTCGGCCTCGGCTCGAATCGCCCATGACCGGCCCCCTGTCCCGACCTTCGGCGAGCCTCACCGGCCCCCCGCCCGACTGGGCGCCACCGAGACTGACCTGCTTCTTGACCGGGACGGCTCGAACCGGCTCGAGCTATCTCGCCCATTTGATGAAGGGCACCGGGCTCCTGGGCTGGCCTCGTGAGTTCTTCAACCGCAGCATCCCCCCGAAATACATCCTCGATCCTTCGGCAGGGCTGCCACCCCCACTGGCCGGGCAGAGCGCATCGGTTCCCTGGCGCTGTCGTGTCCTGGCGGCGGTCGGGCAGAGCCCGAACGGCATCGCATCGACGAAGATGTTCGCGGACCATTTGCGCTGGGTCGTCGGCCAGATCCGCATAGCGGAGTGGTTTCCCACTCTCCGCTTCGTGCACCTCCGGCGCGAGGACAAGCTCGGGCAGGCCATCTCGGCAGCCATTGCCGCGGAAACCCAGGTCTGGGAGGGCCACGGCAGGAAGCCCGTCCCAGAGCCGATCTTCTCCGCCGCGACGATCGACTCGCTCCTCCGCTATATCCTCAACTGCGAGTCGATGTGGTCTGCCTATTTCCTCCGCAATCGCATCGAGCCCTTGCACCTCAGCTACGAAGAGCTCGATCTCGATCCCGTCGCCTCCGTAGAAAGAATAGCATCCTATCTCGAGGTCGACCTCGTGGCGTCGCCGGGCGATAGCGGTCCGTATGTCAGGCAGCGCAATCACCTGAACGAGGAGTGGCGGGCCCGCTATCTCGAGGAGGTGGCCGACCTGAACCTTGCGGACGGCCTCCCGAAAATATCCGCGAAACGGGATCGGGGGCCGTTCTGGCGCTTTCCTTCCTTGACGCTGGGGAAGCGCCAGCCGTGAGATTGCCTTGACGCGGCGAGGCGCTGTCGGTCAGCTGCGTCCCGAATAGGTCGGTGGACCGATGTCCTCAGGTCGCCTCGATCGCTTCGCCTCGCTCCTTCGCCGGTGGGCGAATCAGCTAGCCTCGTTCCTTCCCTGGCGCGGCCGGAAGGACGACATCTTGCCCAGTACCGCAGAGCTGCTCCGCCCCTTTGCCGCGCCGTACTCCGACGCCTTCCTTGGCGTCGAGCGCTCGGCCACCGGCCGGGTCTGGCGCGAGCGCCTCGACGCGGAGGGCAGACGCCAGGCGCTCGCCATAAGCCAGGGCCACGACGTCCCCGATCTCGTCGCCCGCGTCCTCGCCGGCCGTGGCGTGACCAGCGCCGACCTTCCCGCCTTCTTCGACCCCAACCTCCGCAGCCTTCTGCCCGATCCCGGCCGCCTCACCGACATGGAGAAGGCCGCCCAGCGCATCGCCCGCGCCATCCAGACCGGCGAGAAGGTCGCGATCTTCGGCGACTACGACGTCGACGGCGCCAGCTCGGCGGCGATCCTCGCCCGCTTCTTCCGGAGCCAGGGCCTCGAGGTGACGATCTACATCCCCGACCGCTTGTTCGAGGGCTACGGCCCCAACTCCCAGGCCATGCTCGGTCTCGCCGCCGCAGGCATAAGCCTCGTCATCGCTGTCGACTGCGGCACGACCGCTTTCGAAGCGCTGCAGACCGCGAAGGACGCCGGCCTCGAGGTGATCGTCATCGACCATCATCAGGTCGGCCACGAGCTCCCGCCCGCCTACGCGGTGGTCAACCCCAACCGCGCCGATGACATCTCCGGCCTCGACCACCTCGCGGCCGCCGGCCTCGTCTTCATCGCGGTGGTCGCCGTCAACCGCGTCCTCCGCCTCGTGGGCTGGTACCAGACGCGCCGCGAGCCCGACCTCCTCGCCCTCCTCGATCTCGTGGCGCTCGCCACGGTCTGCGACGTGGTCTCGCTCTCCGGCGTCAACCGCGCCTTCGTCGCCAAGGGCCTCGCCGTCCTCCGCCGCGGCGGCAATCCCGGCCTCGCCGCGCTCGCCACCTTCGCCCGCCTCGGCGGGCCGGCGCAGCCTTATCACCTCGGCTTCCTCCTCGGCCCGCGCATCAATGCCGGCGGCCGCATCGGCGACGCGGCCCTCGGCGCACGCCTCCTCTCCACCGACGATCCGCTCGAATGCGAGCGCATCGCAGAGACGCTCGACCGCCTCAACCGCGAGCGCCAGGAGATCGAGCGCACGATGCTCGAGGAAGCAACCGCCGCCGCCGACGCCGCGGTCGGCGCCGGTCCCGGCCCCGCCGTCCTCCTCGCCACGGGCGAGACCTGGCATCCCGGCATTGTCGGCATCGTCGCCGCGCGCCTCCGCGAGCGTTTCCAGCGCCCCGCCTTCGCCATCGCCTTCGGCCCGAACGGCGCCGGCTTGGGGTCCGGTCGCTCGATCCCGGGCGTCGATCTCGGCACCGCGGTGCGCGCGGCGGTGCACGCCGGCATCCTCGAGAAAGGCGGCGGTCACGCCATGGCCGCCGGCCTCACCCTCGCGCGCGACCGGCTTCCCGATCTCGCCGCCTTCTTCGAGGCCACGCTCGGCCCCACCGTCCGCGAGGCGACCAACGTCCGCTCCATCGAGATCGACGGCGCCTTGACCGCCCGCGGCGCCACGCTCGACCTCGTCGAGCTCCTCGACCGGGCCGGCCCCTATGGCGCCGGCCATCCCGAGCCGGTCTTCGCCATCCCCGCGCACACGGTCGCCCATGCCGAGGCGGTGGGGCAGGGCCATGTCCGCGTGTCGCTCGGCTCAGGCGATGGCCCGCGCATCAAGGCGATGGCCTTCCGCGCCGCGGACCTGCCACTCGGTCGTACGCTCCTCGAAGCGCGCGGCAGCCAGCTGCATGTCGTGGCGACCCTCGGCGTCGACGAATGGAATGGCCGCCGCGAGCCCGCGCTCCGCGTCCTCGACGTCGCGCGTCCCGACCGCGCCTGACGTCCGTCCTAACTTGTGGCCGCCCCGTCGGCGGCGGCGTTGAGGTCGGGCATGATCGCGCGGCGGATCTGCCGCCGCTGTCGCCGCCCCTCGTTGTAGCGCGACATCGCGGCGCGCACGCCGCGCGGCAGGTGCTCGGCCGAAGAGAGCGCCCGCGCCTCGCGCGCCGCGCTGAACAGTCTCAGGCGGAATATCGCCGCCACGATCGCCCGCACGCTGAGATAGGCGAGGAGGTCGGCATAGTCGGGCTCGCTGAAGACCGGGTGGCGGGCCACGAGGTCGTCGAGCGCACGCACGTAATTGTCGAGGCTGCGCGAGAAGGAATCCCGGCTCTGGTTCTTGACCACGTCGAGCCCAGTGCCGAGCGCCACCAAATGGTGGCGGGCGAGACGCAGCAGGAGATCGCGGTCCTGGTGGCGCCCGAGCGTGGGGTCGAACCGCCCGACTGCGTCGAGCGCTTCGCGCCGCACCGCGATCGCCGAGTTGGTGAGCGGGATGGTGTGCGAGACGAGGAGCCGGGTCAGCGTCGGCCCGCTCGGCCGGCTCTCCGGCTGGCGCGCGAAGCGCGGCTCGGCCGTGCCGCCGACCACGAAACTGTCGAGCACGGCGTCCACGCCGGGCTCGCGCTCGAAGAAGCCGATGAGCCGGTCGCAGCGGCCGGGCAGGAACTCGTCGTCCGAGTCGAGGAACGCGATGACCGGCGCCGAGCTCGCCGCGATCCCGGCGTTCCGCGCGATGTTGGCGTTGCCGCTCCGCGCGATGCGGATGACGCGGAGCCGATCGTCGCGAAGGCGCGCCAGGATATCGGGCGTGCGGTCGGTGGAGCCGTCGTCGACGACGATGAGTTCGATGTCCTCGCGCGAGCAGCGAAGGACGCTGCCGATCGCACGCTGCACCGAGGCCGCGCGGTTGAAGGTGGGGATCACCACGGCTAGCGCGCGGGGAAGGGTCATCGGGCCGATGGGTCTGAGCGTCGGTGTGCCTGCCCGTTGTCCATGGCTTTGCGACGCCCGGCAAGGCCCACGCTTGCGGGGCAGCGCGGCCCTACTTGCCGGCGCGCTGCCGGGGGGCCGTGGGCGGAAGCGGGCTCGAGGCGCGCGCCGCCTCGCCGAGCCCGAGCAGCCCGACCAGGTCGATGCCCACCGTCGCGAAGGTCCGGAGGAGCGCCGCGAAGGTCAGCGGCTGCACCTTGAGGTCGCCCGTCCGCTCCTCGATGCGCTTGATCGTCGACAGCGCCAGCCCCGACCGCTCGGCCAACTCGGCTTGATCCCAGTGCGCAAGCTCACGCGCCGCGCGAATCTGTTCGCTCGTGATCAAGGTCGCCCCGCGGACGGCAAATGGACTGAAATCCCCCTCAGGGAATCATAGAAGAGTTCCAGCCAGGGCCAGCCTCAAGAATTCGTGAGCCCGGCGAAGTGAGGGGTCTTCGCGGCCTGGTCGTCAGCGCCGCCGCGGTCGGAATCGCGACGGTCGGGTCCTCCGGATGGCTGGTTTTCAACAGCGGTCTCGCGCATCACTGAAGGCGATGGCGCAACCCGCTTGAGGCCGGCGAATCACTCGGTGGACGTCATCGCTGATTCGCAGGCGATGGCGCGCCCACGGGGAATTGAACCCCGGTTTCCTGCGTGAAAGGCTGGCGTCCTAACCACTAGACGATGGGCGCGTGCGGCGGTTTCTTGCACGAACGCGCCGACCGGACAAGGCCGGCGAGTCCTTGCGTTTCCGTGCCCCCGCGGACTTTTTCCTTAGACGTTTTCCCCATTTGCAGGATTGTCTTAACGAACGGCTCACGACTGTTGCCGTTCTGCCACGTCTGCTCGCGGAAGGCGGTGTTATGGTTGTGTACTACTCGGATTCATGCGGCGGATTGAGGGGGCGTGCGAAATGGGGGCGAAGGTCTCGCCGGAAGCCCATTCGATAGAGGACCTGACAGAGGCAGCGCCGGTTGACCTGATCGAAGTCTCCGGTGTCATCAAGTGGTTCGACGCGTCGAAAGGCTATGGCTTCATCGTGCCCGACAACGGCATGGCGGATGTGCTTCTGCACGTCACCTGCCTCCGGCGCGACGGCTACCACACCGCCTATGAGGGCGCCCGCATCGTCTGCGAGGTGCTCGACCGCCCGAAGGGCTATCAGGCCTTCCGCGTGATCGCGATGGACGAGACCTCCGCGGTCCACCCGGCGCAGACCCCTCTGCCGCGCACCCATGTCACCGTCACCGCCACGAGCGGCCTCGAACGCGCAAGTGTGAAGTGGTTCAACCGCATGCGCGGCTACGGATTCTTGACCCGTGGCCCGGATTCGGAAGATATCTTCGTCCACATGGAAACCTTGCGCCGCTACGGAATTGCCGAGCTGAGGCCGGGTCAGTCCGTGCTCGTTAGATTCGGGCCGGGACCCAAGGGCCTGATGGCAGCCGAAATTCGTCCGGACGGCAGCACCGCTCCCAACTCGCATTGAGCGGGCGGCCCGCCGACCGGCCCGGATCGGGCGGCGTTTCGCGCCGCCCGGTTTTGCTTGCAGGCCTCGCCGTTCTTCTCATCGTCGCGGGCGGCTGGTTCGCCTGGCGCATGGTCGGCGCCCATGCCCAGCCGGCCGAGCGTCCCGACCGCATCGCCGTCGAGACCAGCACCGGCCGCCACGAATTCACGGTGGAATGGGCGGTCACGCCCGAGGAGACCCAGCGCGGCCTCATGTTCCGCGAGCAGATGGCGCCCGACCACGGCATGGTCTTCGACTTCCTGGAGGACGCACCGCGCTCCTTCTGGATGCGCAACACGGTCCTCTCGCTCGACATGATCTTCATCAGGTCCGACGGCACGGTGGCCCGCATCGCCAGGAACACCGTGCCCTTCACCGACACGCCCGTGCCGAGCGGGGAACCCGTCCGCTACGTCTTCGAGGTCAATGCCGGCACCTCCGACCGCATCAGCCTCGCCCCCGGCGACCGCGTCGACCTGGACTGACCGCGCGGAGCGGGCCAATGCGGGACCACGGGCCGGAGCGCGACGGTTCGGGAAGCCGCCTTCGTCGTCTTCTTGGCCCTCCAAGCGGCTCCGCCATTGACCGGCCGCGACCGGGTCGAACTGGCGCAGAACGAACCCGACGAGTGCCACCCCAGCTACGCGGGCAAGTGCGTCCCCATCGCCAGCGACGTCGATTGCGCCGGCGGTGAGGGCAATGGCCCCGCCTATGTCGAGGGTCCGCTGAGGGTCGTCGGCCCCGACGTCTATCGGCTCGATACCGATGGCGACGGCATCGCGTGCGAGCCGCGTCCCCGCCGCCCGGGATGATGGTTCCGCCTCTCGCCGAGCGGTGCCGCGGTCCCCATCTCAGCGTTCGAGGCGGCGGCCAGGCCTTCCGCCGCCTTGACCGGCCCCCCGAAAACCACCAGAAACCACCGGGAATGCCGCATCGGGGCGTAGCGCAGTCTGGTAGCGCACCTGCTTTGGGAGCAGGGGGTCGCAAGTTCGAATCTTGCCGCCCCGACCAACACCTGGCCGATGGACGGTCCTCCGCGGGGCCGCCCCGAAGGGAACCTCTGATGCTCGCCCGAATCTACCGGCCTGCCAAGACCGCCACCCAGTCGGGCCACGGCAAGACCGAGCGCTGGCTGCTCACCTACGAGCCCGAGCGCGCGCCCGACGTCGAGCCGCTGATGGGCTACACCGCGTCCTCCGACATGCTGCAGCAGGTCACGCTTGAGTTCGACTCGGTGGACGCTGCGGTCGCCTATTGCGAGCGGCGCGGCATCCCCTACGAGATCGAGAGACCGCGCGAACGCCGCGTCCGCCGCGCCGCCTACGCCGACAATTTCAGCTTCGGCCGCCGCACGCCCTGGACGCACTAGGCGAAATCCTGTCCGCCCGCCGCGAGAATCGCTATCGTGGCGGCGCTTTTCGGCCCCGTAGCTCAGCGGATAGAGCAGCAGCCTTCTAAGCTGTTGGTCGCAGGTTCAATTCCTG
>JADYYB010000205.1 GCA_020853895.1 Bauldia sp. | reverse complement strand
GCGAGCTCCTCGATCAGGAACTGGAAGTCGTAGTCGCCGGAGAGCGCCACGATGTTGCGGTCGGGGTCGGCGGCGCGGACGCCGAGCGCGGCGGGCAGCGTCCAGCCGAGCGGGCCGGCCTGGCCGCAATTGATCCAGTGGCGGGGCTTGTAGACGCGCAGGAACTGCGCGCCGGCGATCTGCGAGAGCCCGATGGCGGTCACGTAGCAGGTGTCGCGGCCGAAATGCTCGTTCATCTCCTCGTAGACGCGCTGCGGCTTCAGCGGCACCTGGTCGAAATGCGACTTCCGCAGCATGTTCTCCTTGCGGTGCTCGCACTCGGCGGCCCAGGCCGAACGGTCCTTGAGGCGGCCGGTCTTCTTCCAGTCGGCCGCGACCTCGACGAGGAGCTTCAGCGCCTCCTTGGCGTCCGAGACGATGCCGTAGTCGGGCATGAAGACGCGGCCGATCTGCATCGGCTCGATGTCGATGTGAACGAACTTCTTGCCCTTGGTGTAGACGTCGACCGAGCCGGTGTGACGGTTGGCCCAGCGGTTGCCGATGCCGATGGCGAAATCGGCCCGGGCGAAGGTGGCGTTGCCGTAGCGGTGGCTGGTCTGGAGGCCGACCATGCCGGCCATCAGCGGGTGATCGTCGGGGATCGAGCCCCAGCCCATCAGGGTCGGCACGACCGGCACGCCGGAGATCTCGGCGAACTTCACCAGGAGATCGGAGGCGTCGGCGTTGATGACACCGCCGCCGGAGATGATCAGCGGGCGCTCGGCGGCGTTGAGCATGTCGAGCGCCTTCTCGACCTGCTTGCGGCTCGCCGCGGGCTTATAGACCGGGAGCGGCTGGTAGGTGTCGATGTCGAACTCGATCTCGGCGGTCTGCACGTCGACCGGGAGGTCGATGAGCACCGGGCCGGGACGGCCCGACCGCATGATGTGGAAGGCCTGCTGGAAGGCCATCGGCACGAGCGCCGGCTCGCGCACGAGGGTCGCCCATTTGGCGACGGGCTTGGCGATCGACTCGATGTCGACGGCCTGGAAATCCTCCTTGTAGAGCTTCGCGCGGGGGGCCTGGCCGGTGATGCAGAGGATCGGGATCGAGTCGGCGGCGGCCGAGTAGAGGCCGGTGATCATGTCGGTGCCGGCCGGGCCCGAGGTGCCGATGCAGACGCCGATATTGCCGGCGACGGCGCGCGTGTAACCCTCGGCCATGTGCGAGGCGGCCTCGACGTGGCGGGCGAGGATGTGGCGGATGGTGCCGCGGGCTCTTAGCGCCGAGTAGAGGGGGTTGATCGCCGCCCCCGGCACGCCGAAGGCAACGGAGACGCCTTCCTTCTCCAGGACCAGCACCGCCGCATCGACCGCGCGCATCTTCGCCATTGTTCGCTTCCGTCCCCTAACCGTGCAGACAAGCCGCGACCATGCATCGGCGCGCGGCGGTTTTCAATTTCACCAACCGGGCCGCCTGTCGAGAGCAGGCGGTGCGTCATCGGCGCTGCAAGGCAGGCGACGGCCCCCCCTTCCTGTCGTTGCCGGACTTGTTCCGGCGATCCATGAACACCGCCGGCATCCAGACGGGGCTCGACCGCCGGACCCCAGACCTTGACGCTTGAGTTTATGGGTTGCCGGGACAAGCCCGGCAATGACAATGGGGTGTATCGACAATGGGGGCGTGCATCGCTCACGAAACGTGTCGCGTTGCAGCAATTTCCTCCCGCGCCTGCGAGCGCCGTCACGAGCGGCAAGGTGGCGCGCCTCCTCCCATTTGACGGCTTCGTGACGGCTGCTATAGGGGGCGGCGGGAGGCTGGTGCGGCCGCGCTCCAGCGGGACGATTTTTTCCGGCACGCCAAGCGACCTTGACGAGACGGGAAAGCGCCATCATGCGCCGTCGCAGGACGTAAAGGGAGGGCGCTCTTGAGCCACACACTCCATCATTTGCGGAAACCGCGCGTACAGCGGAGCGAGCTGGCCGTGCCGGGCTCAAACGTGGCGATGTTCGAGAAGGCGGCGGCGAGTGCCGCCGATTTCATTTTCCTCGACCTCGAGGACGCGGTGGCGCCGCCCGACAAGGAGCAGGCGCGGAAGAACGTCATCCAGGCGCTCAACGAGATCGACTGGAAGGGCCGCGGCAAGACGATGTCGGTGCGCATCAACGGCCTCGACACGCATTATATGTACCGCGACGTCGTCGATGTGATGGAGCAGGCCGGCGACAAGCTCGACACCATCCTCGTCCCAAAGGTCGGCGTGCCGGCCGACCTCTATATGGTCGAGGCGATGGTCAGCCAGATCGAGACGGCCAAGGGCTTCAAGACCCGGGTCGGGCTCGAGGCGCTGATCGAGACGGCGCTGGGCATGGCCAATGTCGAGGCGATCGCCGCCTTCCCGGGGCGGCTCGAGGCGCTCCATTTCGGCGTTGCCGACTACGCGGCGAGCCTCAAGGCGCGCACCACCAATATCGGCGGGCTCAACCCCGACTATCCCGGCGACCAGTGGCATTTCGGGCTCTCGCGCATGGTGGTCGCGTGCCGGGCCTACGGGCTCCGGCCGATCGACGGGCCGTTCGGGGATTTCAAGGATCCCGAGGGCTACAAGCTCGCCGCCCGGCGGGGCGCGGCGCTCGGCATCGAGGGCAAGTGGGCGATCCACCCGAGCCAGATCGATCTCGCCAACGAGGTGTTCTCGCCCAACCCGAAAGAGGTCGAGAAGGCGCAGCGGATCATCGCGGCGCTGAAGGAGGCCGAGGCGCAGGGCAAGGGCGCCGCCAGCCTCGACGGCAAGATGATCGACGCCGCCTCCGAGCGCATGGCGCGCAACGTCCTCCTCGTCAACGACGCGATCGAGCGCGCGAGGATGCCGGCGTGATGCAAGTCGGCGCGGGCAATGGCCTACGCCCTAACCTCCCCCTCGAGGGGAGGTCGAAACCGGCGCTTCAGCCGGTTTCGGGAGGGGGGAACTCCGGTGGCGGTAGGACTGCCAACGTAGCGCCCCCCTCCCGAAGCCTGCTCGCCATAGGCTCGCGGCCTTCGACCTCCCCTCGAGGGGGAGGTTAGTGCGTGCGGCTCATCCAATGCTGAACTAGGCAAGAGAGTCGGAAGGGACCGATGGACATCCACGAGTACCAGGGGAAAGCGCTCCTCGCCCGCTACGGCGTGGCGATCCCGAAGGGCAATTTCGCCGACAGCGCCAAGCAGGCGATCGAGCGCGCGCACGAAATCGGCGGCGGCAAATGGGTGGTGAAGGCGCAGATCCACTCCGGCGCGCGCGGCAAGGCCGGCGGCATCAAGGTCGTGTCGAGCGAGGCGGAGCTCGCGCAGGCGGCCGAGTCGCTCCTCGGCAAGCGCCTCGTCACCGTGCAGACCGGGCCGGCGGGCAAGCTGGTGTCGCGGCTCTACATCGAGGCGGCCACCGACATCGCCAAGGAGTACTACCTCTCCTACGTCATCGACCGTAAGAGCGAGCGCTCGATGGTGGTCGCCTCGGCGGCCGGCGGGATGGACATCGAGGAGGTCGCCGCCAAGCAGCCGGAGAGCATCATCCGGCTCAGCGTCGATCCGGGGATGGGGCTGCAGCCCTTCCAGGCGCGCGGCATCGCGGTCAAGCTCGGCTTCCCGGCCGAGCAGATCGGCAAGGCGGCCGAGCTGATGGTCGCCGCCTACAAGGCCTTCGTCGACCTCGACGCGACGATGATCGAGATCAACCCGATGGTCGCCGACACGGCCGGCAAGGTGATGGCGCTCGACGTCAAGGCCTCGTTCGACGACAACGCGATGTTCCGCCACTCGGACATCGCGGAGCTAAGAGACAAGAGCCAGGAGGACCCGCGCGAGACGCACGCTTCCGACCAGGGCCTCGCCTATGTCGGCCTCGACGGACGGATCGGCTGCATCATCAACGGCGCCGGTCTCGCGATGGCGACGCTCGACATGATCAAGCTCGCCGGCGGGGAGCCCGCCAACTTCCTCGACATCGGCGGCGGCGCCTCGCCGGAGCGCGTCGCGAAATCGTTCCGCGCCGTGCTGCAGGACCCCAAGGTGGAGACGATCCTCGTCAACATCTTCGCCGGCATCAACCGCTGCGACTGGGTCGCCGAGGGCGTGATCAAGGCGATCGAGGAGGTCGGCATCCCGGTGCCGCTGGTGGTGCGCCTCGAGGGCACCAACCAGGAGCAGGGGCTCGCGATCCTGAAGGGCGCCAAGCACCCGATCATAACCGCCTCCACGCTGGGCGAAGCCGCCGACAAGGCGGTGGCGGCGTGGAAGGAGTTCACCAAGGAAAACGTAAAGGCGACCGCCTGATGTCCGTCCTTCTCGACAAGTCGACGCGCGTCCTCGTCCAGGGCATCACCGGGCGCATCGGCACCTTCCACGCGACCGACATGATCGCCCAGGGCACCACGGTGGTGGGCGGCGTCACGCCGGGCAAGGGCGGCACCACCCATCTCGGCCTCCCGGTGTTCAACACCGTGCGCGAGGCGGTGAAGGAGACCGGGGCGACGGCCTCGATCGTGTTCGTGCCCGGGGGCGCGGCCGCCGATTCGATCATGGAAGCGGCCGACGCCGGGCTGGCGCTCTGCGTCTGCATCACCGACGGCCTGCCGACCCAGGACATGATCCGGGTCAAGCAGTTCATCCGCCAGCAGCCGGCCGGCAAACGCATGCGCATGGTCGGCCCGAACGGGGCCGGCGTGATCACCCCCGGCGAGGCGATGATGGGCATCATGCCGGGCCATATCTACCTGCCCGGCCGGGTCGGCATCGTCGCCCGCTCGGGCACGCTCAGCTACGAGGCCGGCTCGCAGATGCGCCTTCACGGGATCGGCGTCTCGACCAGCGTCGGCATCGGCGGGGACCCGGTCAATGGCTCCTCGCACAAGGACATCCTCGAGCTCTTCGAGGCCGACCCGGCCACTGACGCGGTGGTGCTGATCGGGGAGATCGGGGGACCGCAGGAGGTCGAGGCGGCCGAGTATATCCGCACGACGATGAAGAAGCCGGTGGTCGCCTATATCGCCGGCCTTTCGGCGCCCAAGGGCCGCAAGATGGGCCACGCCGGCGCGATCATCTCCGCGGTCGGCGAGAGCGCGCACGAGAAGGCCGAGGCGTTGCGGGTGGCCGGGGCGACCATCGCGCCGACCCCGTCGGACATCGGCGCGACGATGGCGAAGGTGCTGAAGAAGGCGGCTTAGCCGCCGGCGGGCAGCCTATCCGGTTGAGGGATGGCCTCGGCCCTTCGGAGGGGAAGGGGGCGGGATGCTGCGGTTCGGGATCGTGACGCGGGAGGGGCTGCTCGAAGCCGCCGCCGCGGCGCCGGCGAAGATCGCGCCGGCGGTGGCGTTTCCGCTGGTCGAGACCTTCACGGGGACGCTGTCGGAGAGCGAGGAAGAGGCGCTCGCCTTCCTCTATGGCGGGATCCCGGCCGGGCCGTCGATCAAGCTGACCTGGCGCGAACGGCTCCGCGCGATCGATGACATCATCCTTCCCGAGATCGAGCGGCGGTTCGCGAGGGAGCGGACGATCCGCGTCCACGACATGGCGGCGTCGAACGCCATCAGCTCGGTGGATTTCTTCGAGCAGCTGGCCGCGACCGGGCGTGCGCTCAGCTATCTCGCGTCGGATTTCTACGACGCGCTGCTGGTGGTGAGCCTTCCGGGCGGGCGCTGGCGGGTGGTGTTCAACGCCGAAGGGGAGCCGCTGCAGATCGTCGGGCGGCGGATGGTCCTCGCTTCAGCCGGCGAACGGAAGCGGTTTCCGGTCAACCGGCTGGTGCATCGCTGGGCGGAGGGGAGGCTCGTGCCGAAGGCGCGGGCGCTCCTCGCCGCGGGGAAGGCGGAGCGGATCGCGCTGTTCCATCCCGAGGCGCTGGCGCTCGCCGCGCGCGACGAGCGCTTCCGGCTCGGGCGGGAGAACGTGTTCGAACCGCCGCGGGGGCCGTTCGAGGTGGTGAAGATCGTGAGCTTCCTCAGCCCGCACCGCTTCGACCGCGATACCGTCCGCCGGGCGCTGATGGCGATAACCCCGACCATTGCCGAGGGCGGGCTCCTCGCCGTCGGCCGGACGCAGGGAACGGGCGACCGGCTCGATGCCAGCCTCTTCGCGAGGGAAGGCGGGCGGCTGGTCTGGGTCGCCGACGTCCGCGACGGGTACGCCTACAAGGACGTGGTGACCGGCCTCGGATAGGTGCCCCCCGGGCGGGGAGACGCGGATGCCCGCTGGGGGCACCCGCCATGGCGTGGCGGCGGTCAGGTGGCCTGGGCGCCGGGGGCGCCGGCCTCGGCGGTGAGCGAGCCGCCGAGCGTGGTCGGCAGGCCGGGCACCGTCACCTTGTCGAGGATCTTGAAGTCGGCCTGCAGCGTCGCCTGGGTCGCGGTCACGGCGATATAGCCGCGGCGGGCGCTGTGATACTTGATGTGCGGGTTGTCGCCCTTGATCTGCTCCCAGTTGCCGGCGACGTCGGTGCCGTCGCCGTTGGAGGTCACCGAGGTGTTGGTGAACTCGACGCCGATCGTCCGCGAGTCGGGGTCGGCATAGTCCATCTTGAGGTCGGCGCCGTAGGCGAGGTGCACGTCGCCCGAGAACGCCACCGGGTTCGGCGCGCCGGTCTCGATGAGCCGGTTGGAGAGCCGGTTGCGGGCGGCGACGTAGCCGTCCCACTTGTCCATCGAGAACTGCCCGTTCGGGGCGGAGGCCGAGAAGTCGCGCGTGAAGATCGGCACCTGCTGGCCGAGGATGGTCCAGCGCGACCGCGCCGTGGCGAGATTGTCGAAGAGCCACCGCTCCTGCTCGTTGCCGAGCATGGTGCGGGCAGGATCGAGCGCCTCCGCGCAATCGGTCCGCGAGCCGTCGCCGCAGGCCTGGTTGGAGCGGTACTGGCGGGTGTCGAGGACGTTGAAGTCGAGGAGGTCGCCGAAGATCATCCGGCGGTACATGTTGAGGTGGGCGCCGACCGGCATCTGGCTGACGCGGACCGGCATCGACTCGTACCAGGCCTGGTAGGCGGCCGCGCGGCGCAGCGCGAAGACCGCCGGCGGGGTGTCGTTCTCGTCGATGTCGCCGGCATAGTTGTTCTCGACCTCGTGGTCGTCCCAGGAGACGATGAACGGGCTGGAGGCGTGCGCGGCCTTGAAGTCGGCGTCGGACTTGTACTGCGCGTAGCGGTTCCGGTAGTCGACGATGGTGTAGATTTCCTGCCCCTGATGCTCGCGCAGGCGGTCGTTGCGGCCGCCGTCGTCGCGGCCCTCGTAGATGTAGTCGCCGGTGTGGAAGACGAAGTCGAAGTTCTCCTCGGCGATGCGCCGGAAGGCGGTGAAGTATCCCGTCTCGTAGTGATTGCAGCCGCAGACGCCGAAGCGGATCTCTTCGACTGCGGCGCCCATCGCCGGCGCGGTCCTGGTGCGGCCGGTCTGGCTGATTTCGTCGCCGGCGCGGAAGCGGTACCAGTACTCGCGGCCGGCCTCGAGACCGTTCAGCTCGACATGGACCGAATGGCCGAGCTCGGGACGGGCGAGCGCGGTACCGGTCTGAACAATGGTGCCGAAGCCGCTGTCGGCGGCGACCTCCCAGCCGACCTCGACCGCCGCCATCGGCATGCCGCCGCCGTTGAGCGGATCAGGCGCGAGGCGCGTCCAGAGGACCACCCCGCCCGGCAGCGGATCGCCCGAGGCGACGCCGAGCGTGAAGGGATAGCTCGAGAAGACCGGCTTCGCCCAGGCGAAGCGCGCGGTGATCGGCTGGGCGATGGCGGTGATGCCGAGCGCCCAGGCAACGTTGAGAAGCTCGCGGCGCGACAGGCGGGCGAGCGCGCGGTCATACAGGCGAATTGACTCCATGCGTCGTGCTCCGGATCGAGTGGGCCCCCCGGCCGCGGAGCACTCAACGACGGTTGTGTTTCGGGGGTTTGACCGTCCGATGACGAACGCCAATAATTCCAGCCTGCCCGTTCCGCGGGACGCGCGGCGCCGGCCTTGGCTCACGTGGGAGACGAGGCGCGGGGGGCCCGATTCAGGCGTAGACGTTGCCACGCGAATGGCGGATCGGGGCGGACATGTACGGACTGATCGGGAAGATGATCGCGGCGCCGGGGAAGCGCGACGAGCTCCTCGCCCTCATGCTCGACACGACCGGCGAGATGCCGGGCTGCCACCTCTATCTGCTGGCGACCGATCCGGCCGACGCTGACGCGATCTGGATCTCCGAGGTGTGGGAGGACGAGGCCGCGCACCGCGCCTCGCTGACCCTTCCCGAGGTGCAGGCGACGATCGCCAGGGCGCGGCCGCTGATCGCGGGGTTCGGCGAACGCTTCGTGACCGCGCCGGTCGGCGGGTTCGGGCTGACGGGGAAGCCGTGAGGGTCCGCACGGCATCGGAATAGGTAAGCCCCTTACCCGACCCTCTGCGCCCCGGGAGGCGGGAAGTGGTGCGTCCTTCGAGGCTGGCTTCGCCAGCACCTCAGGATGAGGACCGGGGTGCGGCGGGACGGAGAAGCTGGCTGCACTGGCGGGGATCGCCGCGAACGCACCGACCTTCTCATCCTGAGGTGCCGCCGAAGGACCAACCTTCCTGCTCAGGCGGAGGCATGCGCGCACGCAATCGTTGACGGTAGGGCGAAGCGGCGGCTTGCGGGGGTTTTCGGCTCGGCGTAATCATCTCTGGTCAATTTCGTTGACCAGAGATGGCGGCGGGTTGGCGGGGCGTCGGGAGCGCTTCTGGAGGAGCATCGGTGAAAGTGTGGAACTTCCTGCGGGCGGCGGCGCTCGCGCTCGGCCTGATGCTGACGTATGGCCAGGCGGCCGGCGCGCATCCGCATGTCTTCATCGACACGATCGTGGAGGTGATCTTCGACGATGAAGGCCGCATGACCGGGGTGCACGAGATCTGGCTCTTCGACTACGAATTTGGCGATGTCCTGAAGATTGAGGCCGACAAGCTCGGCAACAATAACGGGCGCGCGGAGGCCGAGGAGCTGCCGCTGCTGCTCGCCAACAACAAGCTCAGCTGGATGAGCGACTTCAACTATTTCACGCGCGTGACCTTCGCCGGGCGCGTGGTCGAGCACCTGCCGCCGGAGACGATCGACGTGCGGCTCGAGCGGACGCGGGTGGTGATGGAGTTCACCCTCCCCCTCGCCGAGCCGCTACCGGTGGTCGCCGATGCGGGCGTCGACGTGTTCGACGGGGAGTACTACTACGACTTCGCGTTCGGCTCGAACCCGGTGCGCTCGGTCGGGCTGCCGACCTCGTGCGGGCTCAGCCGGCGGACGCAGGCCAATGTCGACCCGATGGCGGTGATGCTGCTCCGGCGCCTCGGCCTGACTGCCGATCCGGCGATCCTCAACGATCCGGCGGCGGGCTACGCGGTGCGCCTCGCCGTGAACTGCGCGGCCTAGGCCAAGGTTCTGAATGGGCGGCGGCGATCATTTTTGCGGTGCGCCGCTGGCCGTGGGGTGGTGGGTACATTATAATGTTACAGCGGTTCCGTAGCGTAACCGCCAGATTTTCGGTCCGTGGCACCAGACGGAGGAAATGATGTTCTCGAGGCGTAATTCGGCGGCGATTGCCGCGATTCTCGGCGCGACGGCGATGAGCCTGCCGGTCGCCGCCAACCCGGTCGAGCTGACCTGGGCCGACCTCATTCCCGAGTCCGCGCGCACCGGCGGGGAGCTGCGCGTGCTGGAGGGGATCATCCAGCATTCGCAGGTCAGCCAGGCGCCGGAAGCCGCCGCGGGCGACGCGCCGGTGGCGATCGAGAGCGTGATGGGCATCAATTCGACGGTGGCCTACCGCACCGATCTCGCGGGCGCGGAGGTGCGCATCGAGGGCTATCTCCTGCCGCTCGAGCTCGAAGGGGCCAACGTCACCAATTTCCTGCTCGTGCCGTTCGTCGGGGCCTGCATCCATGTGCCGCCGCCGCCCGCCAACCAGCTGGTGCTGGTCGATTTTCCGGCCGGCTTCAGCTCGACGGGCCTGTGGCAGCCGGTGGCGGTGACGGGCACGCTGTCGCTGAGCGGGGTCTCCACCGACCTCGCCGAGATCGGCTATTCGATCACCGCCACGGCGGTGCAGGGAATCTAGCCTCCGCACCCCTCGTTCCGCGACGAAAAGGGCGGCCGATCGGGCCGCCCTTCGCCTTTGCGAAGGGCGGGGCGCGGCCGGTTGCGGTTGACCGCGCGAGCGCCGGCCCTAAGGTTGGCGCCGGCGCTACGCCGAACCCCAACTGGCCCCCGTCACGAGCCCCGGAGGATTCCATGCGCAGTCTTCGCCTCGTCCCGTTCCTTGCCGCCATCGCATTCGCCGCGCCCGCCGCGGCCCAGGCTCCCCCCGCCGGCGGCGGTGGAGGGGGCGGCGGTCCGCCCCCGCCGCCCTTCACGCTGACCACCGACGCCTTCGAGGATGGCGAGACCATCCCGATCCGCTTCACCCAGGCAGGCGAGGGGGTCGCTCCCGGCGAGGGCACCTCGCCCGCGCTCAACTGGATCAACCCGCCTGCGGGGACGGTCAGCTACGTCCTCCATTTCCACGACCTCGAAGTGGCGCGGATGCGCACGACCGAGGACCAGGTGCACTGGCTGGTGTGGAACATCCCGGCCTCGACCACCGGGCTTCCCGAGGGCGTGCCGCGAGGGCCGCTGGCCGACGGCAGCCTGCAGATCAGCGCCACGGGCGACGTCTATCGCGGCCCCGGCGCGGGCGCCGCGGGCAACCCGCACCACTACACATTCGAGCTGCTCGCGCTCGACATCGCGCTCGACAACATCCCGCCCGGCGAGGATGCGTTCGCAACGCGCCGCACGATCATGGAGGCCATCCAGGGTCACGTGCTCGGCAAGGCGGTCTATATCGGGACCTTCAAGCGCCCGAACTGACGAACAGGCGGCAGGGCTCCACGCGGAGCCCTGCCCTTCCCTCGACGCCTCGCCTCACGCGCCGCGCCCAAGCCGCGGCTGGAACCAGATCGCCCGCGCCGAGTTTTCGCCCCAGTTCAACACGGGAGACGAACCATGGGTCGAGCACTCGGACTTTGGCTTCTGGGCGTACCGGTCTTCGTGATCGTATTGATCGCCCTCTTCACCAACTTCATCTGATCTTGCGAGCGATTCCCGGCCGGCCCGCGCGAGCGAAAGCTTCGCGGGCCGGCCGCTTCTACGCGGCCTCGCCGAGGATGGCCTTGAGCTGGCCGGGCGACATCTTGACGGCGAGCGCGGCGGACATCCTCGCTTCGAGATCGCGGAGCTTGCCTTCCAGGGTCGCCCTGCCGGCGCGGCCGAAGGTCTCGACATAGCGGGCGGCTTCGCCCCTGGCGAAGAGCCCGACCAGCACCGCCCCGTCGATCCAGAGCTTCATGATCCTGAAAAGGCCGGTCTCGACCTCCTCGACGCGCCAGCCCTCGCGCCTGGCGACGGTCTCGATCTCCTCGCGGCTGGCGATGGAGCTGACGAGGACGTGCGCGCTCACCGGCTCGGGCCGGGCCGGCCGCTGGCGAAGGCCGAGCGGGGCGTCCGGGTCGAGGACGGTGGTCGCGGGCAGGATCTCGAGGAACGAGCCGCGATCGTCGAAGGCGACGAGGAACCAGGCGCCGTGCGGAAAGGGCGGGGTCGGCGCGCGGATGGCGGTCGCGCCGGTCAGCTCGGCCAGCGCCCGGGCGACGCGCGCGGGGTCGGCGACGCCGAAGGACATGTGATGGATCATGGGCGTCCCTTCCTTTTCTTCGTGGTGGTTTTCCGGGTGATCGCTTTGCCGGGGTTGCGCGCGGCCTTCGCCTCGGCGGAAGCCGCGTCGAGAAGCGCGCGCACCGCCCATTCGGCGGCGCGGGCCGCCGACGCGCCGCCGAGGCGCCAGTTGTCGCGCATCGTCTCCCAGCCGGCGGCCGAGCAGAGCGCGGTGACCGAGGCAAGGAGGTTGCGGCGCGAGTCGGCCGGCAGGACCTCGAGGATCCCGCGCAGGGCGAGCGAGAATTTTGCGCGCCGCGCCTCGGCATGGGCGAGCCGCACGGCGCGGCCATAAGGGTTGTGCAGCATGGCGCGGACCAGCGCCTCGTCACGGTCGAAGGCGGCGAAGAGCGCCGGGATGTGGCCGACGACCTCCTCGGGCGTGGTCGGCACGGCGGGCATCTCGATCGACTCGTTGACCCAGCGCCAGAAGGCGCCGAACAGCGCCTCCCTGTTCTCGAAATAGCGGTAGAGGGTGCGCGCCGGCACGCCCGACTCGCGCGAGACGAGATCGAAGGTGACATCCTCGCCGCCGCGCCGGAGGATCGCCGCGAGCGCCGCCATGACGCGCGCCTCGGTGAGGGACGCGAGCTCTTCGCGCGGGCTCTGACGAGGAGGGAGCGGTGCGTTCATGGCAGCGTTACTGCCATGTGGCAGTGTTGCTGTCAAACGGTCGCCGCCGCGGAGGGTCGGGAGCCTTGGCCCGGCACGCGCGTTCTCTCCTCATGAAGAGAGCGCTCGTCGTGATCGCGGCCCTTGCCGCCGTGCAGATTCAGGCTTCGCCGGCCGGCGCGCAGGAAGGCGCCGCGTCCCGGCAGTCGGCCTATACCAGCCTCGAGGACTGCACGGTCGTGGAGACCGCCGCCGAGGAGGCGGGCTATTCGCGATCCGAGTGCCCGGGCCTCGGCGGCTACCGGCTCGAATACGTGGTCGCCGACGCGCGGGACAATCTGGTCGTCGTCGCGCCGGACGGGAGGGAGGAGAGCCTCCGCCTGCCCAGCCTGATGGGCGGCGCGTTCAGCACGATCGGGACGACCATCGAGTGGCGTGGCGCGGTCGCGGCCGGGTCGCTCCGGCCGGACGCGCTGATCGTGCGCTACGACGCCTTCCAGGACCCCGAGCGGCCGGAACGGCCGACCTCGTATCTCCTGGTCATCGCGCTCGAAGGCACGCCCTGTCTCGCCGCCAGGATCCCGCCCGCCGAGGGGCAGAACGAGGCGGCACGCATCGCGGCCGACGGCGCGATGCGCTGCCTGGAGTGATTTTCGCCGACTCGACTAGTTCGCAGCGGCGCGGGCGGCGGCGATGATCGCGCCGACGGTGACCTCCGGGTTGACCACGAAGCCGATATGGCCGGCGCCGGGATCCTCGACCATCGTGGCGCCGGCGCGCGCCGCCATCTGCTGCTGGGCGGCGGGCGGGATGATGTGGTCGTCGGTCGCCACCACGTACCAGCTCGGCTTGTCGTGCCAGGCGGCGACGCTGAGCGGCGCGCTGCCGGCCGCCTCGACCGACACCGGGACCTGGACGTCGGCCAGGAAGGCGGCGAAGGCGGGATCGAGGCCGCTCGCGAAGGCGGCGATGAAGGCGTCGCGCTGGAAGAAGGCGAAGCCGTCGGCGCTGACCTCGATCGGCGGCTGCGGACCGCCGGCGAGAAGGCCGAAGGTGGATTCGCCGACATCGGGCGCGAAGGCGGCGACATAGACCAGCGCGGCGACCTTCTCGTGATCGCCGGCCTCGGAGATGACCGCGCCGCCATAGGAGTGGCCGACCAGGATCGCCGGACCGTCCTGCCGGTCGAGCACGCGGTCGACGGCGGCCACGTCGTCGGCGAGCGAGGTCAGCGGGTTCTGCACCGCGCTCACGCTGTAGCCCTCGGCGACCAGCGCGTCATAGACGGCGCGCCAGCCCGAGCCGTCGGCCCAGGCGCCGTGGACCAGCACGATGTTCCTGACGCCGATATCCTGAGCCATTGCCGGAGCTCCCAGTTGGGTGGCCGACAGGACGCCGGCCACGAGCAAAGCCTTCACCAGATCTTTCATCTCGGATTTCCCCTCATGCGGCCGCGCGAGCGGCCCGACCCGCGACGGGCCCAAGCGACCCGGTCGCGCCTTCGCAACCAAGCGGAAGAGATGGACTAGTAGGTCAGTTCCGAGCACTCTCCGACAGCCGGAAACGACAGAAGACCGGCCGCGAGCGACAAGTGGAAAGCCCGAGCGCCACAGCCGAGGTCGGCATCCTCACCTATCCCAGCGTGCAGCTCGGGACGGTGCACGGCCTCACCGACATCCTCGTCATGGCGAGCCATTTCGCGCGCTCGCGGATGGCCGAGCCGCTCACGATCCGCGTCACCCACTGGCAGTGGGACGAGGACGGCGAGATGGTGTGCGTCTACGACACGATGCCAGGCGAGGCGCCGAAGCCGCAGTTCATCGTCATCCCGCTCACGCTGACGAGCCTTCCGCCGCCGGAGACGCTGAGTGGGATCGTCGCGTGGCTGCAGCTCCTTCACGCGGGCGGGGCGACGCTGGGGTCGATCTGCTCGGGAGCGTTCATCCTCGCCGAGACGGGTCTCCTCGAAGGACGGCTCGCCTCGACCCACTGGGCGTGCGCCGACGCGCTGCAGGACCGCTTCCCGGCGATCCGCGTCAACAGCCAGATACGCATCGTCGACCATGGCGACGTGATCACCGTGGGCGGGTTCATGGCCTGGGTCGACATGGGGCTCCGTCTGGTCGAGCGACTGCTCGGGCCGGCGATGGCAGCGGAGACGGCGCGCCTTCTCGATCGCCCGGCGATCGATGCGCCAACCTACTTCCAGGGGTTCTCGCCAAAGCTCGGGCACGGCGACGAGGCGATCCTTCGGGCGCAAAATCTGATCCACGCCTCGGACGGGCGCGACGTGTCGCTGGATGCGATCGCGGGCGAGGCACGGCTCGAGCGGCGCACCCTTCTCCGCCGCTTCGCCAAGGCGACCGGGATGACGCCGATCGAGTATTCGCGCAACGTGAGGATGGCGCGCGCCCGCGAGCTCCTCGAGTTCTCGAACAAGCCGCTCAAGGACCTCGCCTTCCAGGTCGGCTACGAAGACCCCAACGCCTTCACCCGTGCCTTCCGGCGGACGATCGGGATGTCGCCCGCCGACTACCGGAGGCAGTTCGGCCAGGGGCGGCGGTCGTTCGGCGCCGCGCCCGAGGTGCAGCCGGCGTGAGCCTCAGGCGTTGACGGCGGGGCATTCCACAGGAGCGAAACGATGAAGCCGCGCATATCCGTCATCACCCTCGGCGTCGCCGACCTTGAGCGGGCGGTCGCCTTCTACCGCGACGGGATGGGGCTCAGGACCGAGGGCATCATCGGGCGCGAGTTCGAGCACGGCGCGGTCGCCTTCTTCGAGCTCGCGGGCGGGCTGAAGCTCGCCGTGTGGGCGCAGGACGACGTCGCCCACGACACCGGGCTCCGCAAGACGGTGGCCAGTCCGACCTCCTTCACCATCGGCCACAATGTCCGCGAGCGGCGCGAAGTCGACGCGGTGATGGCGGAGGCGAAGCGCGCCGGGGCGAGGATCCTCAAGCCCGCGCAGGAGACGTTCTGGGGCGGCTATGCCGGGTATTTCCGCGACCTCGACGGCCATGTCTGGGAGGTCGTCTGGAACCCCGCGAACCTTCCGCAGGATTGAGCCGAAGCCCGGTCGCGGCGTCAGCCTTCGGCGTCGAGGGCGGCGATGACGCGGCGGAGAAGGGCGAGGTACTGACGCCGCTCGGCGGCCGAGAGTGGGGCCATCGCGGCGTCGTTGACCGAATGGCCGGCGGCCTGCACCGAGCGGAGTTTCCCGCGCGCCAGCTCGGTCAGCGCGACGAGCGCGCTGCGGCCGTCGGCCGGGTCGGGCGTCCGCGCGATGAGGCCGTCGCGCTCCATGCGCTTCAGCGTCGCCGCCATGGTCGGCTGCTCGACCGACGCCCTGCGCGCGAGCTCGGTCTGCGACAGCGATCCGCCTCCGGCCAGCGCAAAGAACACCGGCATGTAGGCCGAGCTCAGCCCGAGCGGGGCGAGGCGCCGGTCGATGGCGCGCGCGAAGAGGCGCGCCGCCCAGTTGGTGAGATAGCCCGAGGATTCCTCGCGAACGAATTTCATGTGCATAGCTTGCTATGTAAATGGATAGTGTGCTATGGATATACTGGGAGGCGACAGAGAGCAAGGAGACCGGCCATGTCGTTGAAGAGCTCCGCCAATCGCTACGGCACGGTGGCGATCGCCCTCCACTGGATCAGCGCGCTCGCCATTCTCGGCGCCCTCGCCGGCGGGTTGGTGATGGGGAACAGCGCGGACCCCGGCGTCGTCCGCACGATCCTCCCCATCCATATCGCGCTCGGATCGACGGCGCTGGTGCTGACGCTGGCGCGGATCGGCTGGTGGGTCTGGGGCGACCGGAGGCCCCTCCCCGCGCCCGGCCAGCCCGCCGCGCAGGAGCTGGCGGCGCGCATCGTCCACGGGCTCCTCTACCTCGCGATCCTGGTTCTCGGCACGAGCGGCATCGCGACGGTCGTCCTCTCGGGGGCGGTGCCGGCGCTCCTAAGCGGCGCGCCGCTGCCGGACTTCGACACGCTGATCCCGCGCATCGCGCACGGGGTCCTCGGCAAGGCGCTCATCGTGCTCCTCGCCGCCCATGTCGGCGCCGCCCTCTGGCACCAGTTCGTGCGCCGCGATCACCTCCTGGCGCGGATGGGCGTGGGGGCGTGAGTCCTTCGCGGGCAGAAGTCGCCGCTCAGGGGAGGACGAGCTGCTCGCCCCCGCCCTCGACCATCCGGAGCGCGGTCTCGGGACCGTCGGCCTCGAGGATGAGGTAGCTCTGGTCGTCGCCGCCGACGAAGCTGAGGCCAGCTCCGGTGGCCGAGGCGCTGATCTTCGCCGCCGGCTGGCCGTTGGGCTGGATGAGCCGCAGGAGCACCGTCTCGCTCGCCCCTTCGGCCGGCGGCTGGATGGTGAGGCTGGCGCGCACCCGGCCCGCCTCGTCGACGAGCTCGAAGGCGCTGCCGCGCACGATGCCAAAGTCATCCTGTGCGGTCGCGGGCAGGATTTGCGTGACCCCGATCCCGAGGAGCAGGACAAGGTTGAGCGCGGTCAGCGCGCCGAGCATTGCTTCACGCTTCATCGATCGTTCCTCCCGTCACTGCGGATCGGAGATGGTGCGCCGGTGTTGCGGCGGTCTCGTGAACCGGCCGCGCGCCCGCCTCGTCCCACCATTTGAGCACGCGCAACGCGCGGAGGGTCACCCATTTCGACGGCTGGCCCGGGGCGGCATCGAGCTCGAACCACACGGGGCCGCGCAAGGACCAGTCGAGGTGCCACTTGCCGTCGGCGAGGCGCTTGGCGCGCACGATATCGATGGATTCGGCGAGGCGCGGGTCGGGCGGCGCGCCCGTCAGCCGCGCGGCGGCGCGGAAATAGTCGAGCGCGCGGAGGACGTCGTAGCGATAGCGATTGGGATGCAGGAAGCGGAGATACGCGTCGTCGGCCGGCTTGCCCGTGCTGCGGCGGCGAAAGAGGCTGCGCTCGAGGAGATATTCCTCGCCGGACCGCCGGGCCGCGCGGGAGGCGGGCGTGCCGCCGGTCGCCTTCTCGAATTCGAGGAGGCCCTCGAGCACGTTGATCGTGGTGTGGAAGGAGGAGCGGACCGAGCCGTTGGCGCGCTCGCAGTTCCAGCCGCCGTCGGCGAGCCGCTCGCCGACGAGGCGCTCGACGATCGGCGAAACGTCGACGCCGAAATAGGCGCCGTCGGCGACGGTGCGTCCGTTGATGCACTCCTCGACCTCGCCCTCCCAATAGGGCTGGCCGTCATGGTCCCAGCGCGCATTGCGGCCGACCAGGTCGATGATCCGCCGCGCGCGCGGCGAGGCGGGGTCGAGGCCGAACTCGCGCAGCTGGGCGAGGGCAAAGCAGGTCGCGGTCCAGGGCTGGCCGAGGGTCTTCCATTGCTCGGGCGTGAAGCCGCGCGGGACGAAGGCGCCGCCTGCCCACTGGCCGTCATCGTCCTCGAGCGAGAGGAGCCGCGCGCCCCAGCCCTCGGTCTCGACGCGGGCGCGCTCGGCTTCCCACGCCTCTGGCGGGGCGTCGAGGAGGTCGCGCATCACCTGCCAGCGGATCGACGGGTCGGCGTCGAGAAGCCAGTCGATCACATCGTTCGGGGTGGTCATGGCCCGGTCCGTTGTTCGCCGCCACCATAGCCGGGGCGCGCCGAGCGTCGAGGGCGGACGGCGCCCTGCCCGGCCGGCTCGACGGGCCTTCGCCGAGGCGGCATCATGGCGCGATGGAAGCCCTCTTCCGCCTGCCAGGCGCGGTCCGGCGCGATGCCACGGTCGAAGCCTGGTTCTCGGCCCGGGTGGACCCGTTGCGGCTCATGGTGCGGCCGTGGTTCGAGGCGATGCGGGCGTGCGGGGGCGATGTCCGCGAGGTGCTGCATGACGGCTGTCCGGTGGCGTGCGCCGGGGACGCGGCGTTCGGCTATGTCAACGCATTCAACGCGCATGCCAGCGTCGGCTTCTTCCACGGCGAGACGCTCTCCGATCCCGCCGGGCTCCTCGAGGGCTCGGGCAAGCACATGCGCCACGTGAAGCTGCGGCCGGGCCGGGCGCTCGACGAGGCGGCGCTCCGTGCCCTGATCGTGGCCGCCTATAACGACATCCGGCGGCGGCTCGGCCGGATGCGCTAGGCGGGATCGGGGCGGTCGAAGCGGTAGTGGAGGCGGACGCAGCCTTTGTCGATCGCCGCGGCGCTGACCAGTTTCGGGCTGGCGCGATGGCCGGTCGCCGGGAAGAGCGGGCGGCCGCCGCCGAGCAATTCTGGGATGACGTAAATCTCGATCTCGTCGAGGGCGCCCCGCTCCATGAAGGCCATCTGCAGCTGGCCGCCGCCGAGCATCCATACGTCGCCGTCGTCGAGCGCGCGGAGCTCGGCGATGAGCGCATCGATGTCGCTGCGGATTTCCAGCTCGCCCTTGGGCCCCGCGATCGGGCGCGAGGTGACGACCAGCACCCGCTGGTCGCCATAGGCCCACGGCGAGGGATCGTTGGCGAGCCAGTCGTAAGTGCCGCGGCCCATCACGACCGTACGGATGCGCTTGATGAACCGGCGGTAGTCATGCTCGCCGAGGTCCATGTCGTCGTATTTGAAGAGCCAGCCGAGATTGTCGTGCTCGTCGGCGATGAAGCCGTCGAGGCTCGTGGCGATATAGCCGAGGATTCTCGCCATGGCTCTTGCCTCCTTGATTTGCGGTCTCGCGATCCGGTTCGACCGAGCGCGAGGCCGATACCGCCCGGCGCCTATGGGGTCGCAACGAGCGGATGCGTCAAGACCGCAGGAGTTCGCGCCGGCGCCGGCTCTCCCGCTCAGCCATTCCACTTCATCCCCATGTAGACGCCGCCCTGCTCGAGCTCGTCGAGCATCCGGCCGAGGCGGCTGCGCTTGGTGCCTTCGCGCTTGGCCTCGTTGATCCACATCAAATAGTCGTTGCGCTGGTAGGCGGGGCGCGCCGCGTAGGCGTCGAGGAGGCCGCGCGCCCTGATGGCCTCGCGCACGAATTCCGGCATCGTCTGGCGCTCGCGGGTGAGGCGCTCGTCGCTCGGCGACTTCGTCATCGCAGCACCGCCGTCGCTTCGATCTCGATGAGGAAGTCGGGATTGGCGAGGCCCAGCACGCGCACGGCGCTGACCGTCGGTGGATTGCGGATTCCGCCGGCGCGCTTCATCCACTCCTCGAAGCCGGGCGTGATGTCGCCTTCGCCCTTGATGTAGAGGCCGACGCGCACGAGGTCGTCGAGCGTGCCGCCGGCCGTCTCGAGCACCCTGACGAGGTTGTCGACCGCCCTCGCGGTCTGGCCGGCGAGGTCCCGGCTCACGACCGCGCCGGTCTCGTCGACGCCGTTCTGGCCGCCGATGACCAGGGTGCGCATCCCCGCTGGAACGACGATCCCCTGCGAGAACACCGGGCTCCTGTGCATCCCCTCGGGGTTGATGTGCTCGATCGTGGGGGCGGTCATCCGCGTCTCCTCCGGCTGTTGCGCTTGCGCCAAGGCGGCGGACGGAGCGGCGAGGCCGGCCGCCGCCGTCAGCATGAAGGTCCTCCGCCGCACGAGTGTGGTCATTGGCGTTCTCCGTCTGCCGATGCCGAGGTTCTGGCACGACCTGCTGACAAGGCGTGTCAGCGTCGAAGTTCCGAGTTTGTTCGCGGCGGATCGCGACGCTGCCGGGGACACAATGCCGGCGCTGTTCGTGCGGTTGCGGCGCGGACCGACGTTCGCTCCCAGCCGGGCGCGACGGGGCCCGCTTCCGTCGCGCGATCAGGCGGGAACGTAGCTCAGTCGGAGGACACCCTCGTCGACCTCATCGTGACTGGCGAGGCGGAGCGGTGGCCGGGGGCCGGCGAAGAATGGATCGCCGTGCCCGAGCACGACGGGATGGAGGTAGATCCGGTACTCGTCGATCAGGCCGAGTTCGGTGAGGCCGTGCGCCAGGACCGGGCCGGCGACCTCGATCTCCCCGTCGCGCTCGGCCTTGAGCGTGCGGACCGCGGCGCCGAGGTCACCCGTGATCAGCGTGGCGTTGGGGCCGACCGATGTCAGCGTCCTGGAGACGACCCATTTGGGATTCTTCCGCCACGCCGCGGCGAAGGCGTGCTCGTCGGCGCCCCAGCCCGGCTGATCGTCGTCCCAGTAACGCATGATCTCGTACATCCGGCGGCCATAGAGGCTGCCGGCCAGCCCATCGCTCTGCCCGATGAAATGGCGGAAGAGTTTCGGGCCCGGGCTGAACGCCTGGTAGTCGACGTAGCCGTCGAGCGACTGGTTCATTCCGAACATCAGCTTCGCCATCGGCAAGCTCCCGTCGATCGGCGGCGATCCGGAGGGATCGCATTCATCCGCGCCAGCCTCGATGTGCTATCAGGCGTCTCCGGACAGGAACCACCTCTAATTAGCAACCGGTCCGAGGGATGGAGTCGATGAGCCGCCGACGCTCGGGATGCCCGATCAACCTCGCCCTCGAGACCTTCGGCGACCGCTGGAGCCTGATCATCCTGCGCGACATCATGTTCGGCCGCCAGTGCACCTTCCGGTCCCTCCTTGCGCACAGCATCGAGGGGATCGCCTCCAACATCCTTGCCGACCGCCTCAAGCGCCTGACCGAGAACGGGCTCCTCGCGCGGAGCGGCGATCCGCGGCACAAGCAGCGGGTCGTCTACAGCCTGACGGAGAAGGCGATCGACCTCGTCCCGGTGATGGCCGTCATGGGCAGCTGGGGCCTCCGCCACACGCCGGCCTCGACGGCGCTCGCGATCCGCGCCGAGATCCTCGAAGCGGGCGGCCCGAAGCTGTGGTCCGCGTTCATGGACGAGCTCCGCCATCTTCATCTCGGCGCGCCGCCGCCCGAGGGATCGGTCCTCGCCAGGATGCAGTCGGCCTACGAAGCCGCCCTCGGCAATGCGCGCTGAGGCGGCCTCGTCTTTTCACGCCGGCGACGTCACGACCGTCCCGCACGTCAGCCCAGCGTGAGGAGGAGCTCGTCGAGCTGCTCGAACTGCTCGGGGTAGCCGTTCCCCGCCTCGAGGCCGGCGTCGAGCGCCTCCTTCGAGGGATAGAGGTCGGAGATGAGGAGGTGGGTCTGCCCGCCCTGCTCCGTGAGGGTCAGCGTGGTCACCGAGCCCTCCTCGCTCTCCTCGTTGGTCCAGACGATCCGCGAATGCGGGACCACCTCGAGGTAGCGGCCGAAGAAGGCGACCGGCGACGGGTAGGCGGGGTGGAGGAACTCGAAACGGTAGCGCCCGCCGACACGGACGTCGGCCTCGCAGGTGACGAGGGTCATGCCGCTCGACTTCGGGACCCACCAGCGCCTGAGGAGCTCGGCCGTGGTCCAGGCCTCGAAGACGATGCGCGCCGGGCCGTTGAAGGTTCGCGTCACCACGAGCTCGCGATCGGATTTCCGATCGACCGTCGTCCGGTGCCTCACGAGGCCCGCGGCGGGTTCACTTCCGAGTTTTGCGTCCATCGGCTTTCTCCTTCCGTTTCAGTTCCTCGACGATCCTGTCCAGCTCGTCGAAGCGGGCGTCCCACATCCGGCGATAGCGCTCGATCCACGCCGCCTCTTCATCGAGGCCGCGGACGCCGAGCCGGCAGGTGCGCACGCGCCCGACCTTCTCGGTGGTGACGAGGCCCGCCTCCTCGAGGACGCCGACATGCTTCTTCATGCCCGTGAGGGTCATGTGGAACTTCTCGGCGAGCTCCGTGATCGAGGCGGCCCCCTGCCCGAGCCGCTCCAGGACGCCACGTCTTGTGGGGTCCGAGATCGCGGCGAACGAGGCGTCGAGATGGGCTGGCACAAACTGAACCATGTGGTTCAGTGTTAGCGCAGAGCCCGGCAGGATGCAAGCGGGGACGTCACGTTGCCCTTGCCGGGCGACTTCACGCCGGGTCCGACCTCATCTAGTGAACAGCCTGGGGCGCGGAGAGATTCAGGGCTCCGCTCGGGTCCAGGTCGGGAGCCGCATGCATCGCCATCTCGCCAGGAGAACGCTTGCGCCGGCCGCCGCCATCGCCGTGACGCTTGCGCTCGTGCTCGGCCCGCATGAGGCGGAGGCGCAGTACTTTCCCGACCGGCTCCATTGGGAGACGCGGACGCCCGGTGAGGTGGGGATGGACGCCGCGCTCCTCCAGCGGGCGATCGATTTCGCGGTCGCCAGCGAGACTTCAGCGCCCCGGGACCTCGAGGCCTATCACGGGCTGACCTACGGCCGGGAACCGCACGGCGAGCCGATCGGACCGTTCATGATCCGCGGGGCGATGACGGGGGTCGTGATCCGGCACGGCTACATCGTCGCCGAGTGGGGCGAGCCGGAGCGGGCCGACCTGACCTACAGCGTCACCAAGTCGTTCCTGTCGACCACGATCGGGCTGGCCTGGCACCACGGCCTGATCGAAGACCTCGACGACCGCGTGGGCCCGTATGTGGCGCCGGTCGACCTGCCGGCGGGCGACGGCGAGCCCGGGATCGACCGGGTGGGCATCGGCCGGCCCGACCTCGCAGTGCTCTTCCAGACCGGGCACAACCGCCTGATCACCTGGGACCATCTTCTCCGGCAGGTGTCGGACTGGGAGGGCACGCTGTGGGGCAAGCCCGACTGGGCCGACCGGCCGGCGCGGAACCTCGACGCCTACCGGGCCCGGATCCGTCCGGTGCCGGGGACCCTCTACGAGTACAACGACGTGCGGGTGAACCTCCTCGCGCTCGCGGCGACCAGCGTGTGGCGAAGGCCGCTTCCCGAGGTGCTGCGCGAGTACGTCATGGAGCCGATCGGGGCTTCCCCGACCTGGCGCTGGCACGGCTACGAGAACTCGTGGATCACGCTCGACGGGCAGCGCGTCCAGGTGGCGAGCGGAGGCGCGCACTGGGGCGGCGGGATGCTGATCAGCGCCCGCGACCTCGCGCGCTTCGGGCTCTTCACGCTCAATCGCGGCGCGTGGGACGGAACCCAGATCCTCCCGGAGGAATGGTTCGACCTCGCGACGACGCCGACGCCGGCCCAGCCCGGCTACGGCTTCATGAACTTCTACCTGAACGGCGGCCGCGCCCGATTCCCCGCCGCGCCGGAGACGGCCTTCGCCCACCTCGGAACGGGGACCAACATGGTCTACGTCGACCCGGAGAACGACCTCGTCGTGGTCGCCCGCTGGATCGCCGGCAACGCCGAGGACGACTTCATCGCCATGGTCCTGG
>JADYYB010000204.1 GCA_020853895.1 Bauldia sp. | reverse complement strand
TGCTGGGTCAGGGTCTTGTCGACCTCGGCGAGGATGCGGTTGCGGACCTCCGGGTGGAAGGCCTCACGAAGGACCCCGAGGATGCGCGGCGGGGCGACCACGACGAGGTTCTCGAAGGCCTGGCTGTGCGCGGTCCTGTAGAGCTCGGTGGCCATCTTCTTCGCGAATCGGGCCTCCTCGAGCTGGTGCCCGTCGGTCTTTTCGACCGCCGTGCGGCGGCCGGCGGTGTCGTTGTCGGGCACCGCGAGGCCCTCTGCCGGGCCGGAAACGGGGTTTTCCTGTTCGATGAAGCGGTCGAGGACGAGGTGGGGATGGACTTGGTCGCCCTTGTTGCGAAGGATCATGGCCTTCTTGCCGTCCCCCACCAGGATCCAGGCATCGTGCGGAATCTTTATCCCGGCCATCGCGGTGCTCCTTTCCCGGCTTATCGGGGGACAATGGCCCCGGCGCGCTTTGGTTCAGCCTCCGCGTGCTTGAACCGGGCCGTGCCGGAGCCGATGTACTGAGCGATGCCGAAGATCTTCGGGCGCGAGCTTCCGGGCTTCCTGCGACGCCCCTACGAAGTGGTGGCGATCGCGCTGGGCCATCTGGCGCAGGACGACGGCTGGGCGATGGCAAGCCATCTCGCGCTCGCCGCGCTGATGTCGCTCTTCCCGTTCCTGATCTTCGTGGCCGCGCTGTCCGGCTTCATCGGCGAGGAGCAGCTCGCCGACCAGGTCACCGACCTCCTCTTCGACGTGTGGCCGGAGCCGGTCGCGGGGCCGATCGCGGCGGAGGTCCACAACGTGCTGACGGTGCGGCGCGGGGACTGGCTCACCGTCTCGGTGCTGGTGACGATCTTCGTCGCCGCCAACGGGGTCGACGCGGTGCGCGCCGCGCTCAACCGCGCCTACCGCGCGGTCGAGCGGCGCTCGTTCTTCCGCCTCCGCACGCAGAGCATCCTCTTCGTCCTCATCGGCGCGGCGGCCGCGCTGGCGCTCGGGCTTCTCGGCATCCTCGGGCCGGTGCTGTGGGCGATCCTCCTTCGCAACTTCCCCGGCATGGCGCCCTTCGAAGCGAGCTTCACCGCGCTCCGCTATCTCGTGGTCGGCGTCCTCCTCACCGCCGCGCTGGTCGCCGCCCATCTCCTCCTGCCGGCGCAGCGGCCGCGGGCGATCCGCATCTGGCCGGGGATCGCCATCACGCTCACCCTCTGGTGGCTGATGACGATGGGCTTCACCGCCTATCTCAAGACCTTCGCCAACTACGCCTACACCTATGCCGGCCTCGCCAGCGTGGTGGTGGCGATCTTCTACCTCTACCTCCTCAGCTTCCTCCTTATCCTCGGCGGAGAGTTCAACGCCGCGATCGCCGGCATCAGGGGCGAATTGCCCTATGCCGAGCTGCGGCGGAAGCCGGACGCGCCGAGCGGCACCGGGATCACGAAGGGATAGCGGCGAGCGCGGCGTCGATGCCGATGCGGCGGCGGATTTCCGGGACGCTCACGCCGGCGGCGCGGAGTTCGGCGAGGCCGGTCGAGGCGAGCGATTTCGAGAGCTTCTTGCCATCCTCGTCGAGGATCAGGCGGTGGTGCCGGTAGCTGGGCGCAGGCAGGCCGAGAAGGACCTGCAGCAGCCGGTGGACCGAAGTGGCGTGGAAGAGGTCCTGGCCGCGGACGATGTCGGTGACGCCCTGCGCGGCGTCGTCGAGGACCACGGCGAGGTGGTAGCTGACCGGCGCGTCGCGCCGGCCGAGCACGACGTCGCCCCACATCTCCGGACGCGCCGCGACCGTGCCGCGCTCGCCGGCCGTCCCCTCGCCGAGTTCGCGCCAGTCGAGCGCACCCGCCAGCGCGGTCGCCTTGGCCATGTCGAGGCGCCAGGTGAAGGGGCGTCCCTCTTCCATCAGGGCGAGGCGCTTGGCGCCGGGCATCGTTCTCTCCTCGCCGGGATAAAGCGGCGAGCCGTCGGGGTCGTGCGGGGCGGGCGTGCCGCTCGTCTCGATCCGGCGCACGCGCTCGTCGATCTCCCGGCGGCTGAGGAAGGCCGGGTAGAGGAGGCCGCGATCGGCGAGGGCCTCGAGCGCCTCGCGGTAGAAATCGAGATGCTCCGACTGGCGGTGGACCGGGAGCTCCCATTCGAGGCCGAGCCATGCGAGGTCCTCGCGGATCGCTTGCTCGTATTCGGGGCGGGAGCGGGCCGGGTCGATGTCCTCGATGCGGAGGAGGAAGCGGCCGCCGGCGCGCCGCGCCAGCTCGAAGTTGAGGAGCGCGGAGAAGGCATGGCCGAGATGGAGCCGGCCGTTGGGGCTCGGGGCGAAGCGGAAGACGGGGCCGGTCATCGTCCTGCGGCTTGATCGGGCGTTCGGGCGCGGTGCAATAGCAGGGGATGGACACACGCGCGAATGACCTTTCCGCGGGGCCGCGCCTCGCGCCCGCCTCGGGCGGCCCGGCCCGGCAGCTGGTCGTGCTCCTGCACGGCTACGGGGCGGACGGCAACGACCTCATCGATCTCGGCCGCGCCTGGGCCAACGATCTCCCCGACGCGGCGTTCCTGGCGCCGCACGCGCCCGAGCCGTTTCCCGGCCCGTTCGGGCGGCAGTGGTTCCCGCTCGAGGACGAGGATCCGGAGGCGCGCGCTCGCGGCGCGCTGGCGGCGGCCGCCGCCATCGACCGGCTGCTCGACGCCGAGCTCGGCAAGCTCGGGCTCGACGATTCGGCGCTGGCGCTGATGGGCTTCAGCCAGGGGGCGATGATGGCGCTCCATGTCGGCCCGCGCCGCGCGCGCCGAATCGCCGGCATCCTCGGCTATTCGGGGCTCCTCATCGCCCCCGAGCTTCTCCCGGCCGAGGCGAGAAACCGGCCGCCGGTCATGCTGATCCACGGGGAGATCGACCCGGTGGTGCCGTTCGCGGCGATGGGGCAGGCGGAGAGGGCGCTGAAATCCGCGGGTTTCGCGGTGGAAGCGGTGGCGCGGCCGGGGCTGCCGCACGGCATCGACGGGGTCGGCGCGGTCCTTGGCGGGCGCTTCCTCCGCCGCGTGCTCGTCGGCGGCTAAGTCCTTATAAAGGCCCCGCTTCACAAGCATGTCACTGAAATTATACACTGTGGCGGCTCGGGGAGACGCACACTGCGGAGTGGGCCTTTGACGATAGCTTTAGCAGCCGGTGCCAACCCGGCACTGGTGCTCAACGCGGACTACCGCCCGCTCAGTTACTACCCGCTCTCGCTGTGGTCCTGGCAGGACACAATCAAGGCGGTGTTCCTGGACCGGGTGAACATCGTCTCCGAATACGAGGTGGCGGTGCGCAGCCCCTCGTTCTCGATGCGGCTGCCCAGCGTGGTCTCGCTCAAGACCTACGTGAAGCCCTCGCGGAGCCCGGCCTTCACGCGGTTCAACGTGTTCCTGCGCGACCGCTTCCAGTGCCAGTATTGCGGGGCGCATGACGACCTCACCTTCGACCACGTCGTGCCGCGCTCGCGCGGCGGCCTGACGACCTGGGAGAACGTCGTCACCGCCTGCTCGCCGTGCAACCTCTTCAAGGGCGGACGGCACCCGCGCGAGACCAAGATGTGGCCCGCGCAGATGCCCTACCGGCCGACGGTCTCCGACCTCCACAACAACGGCCGGCTGTTCCCGCCCAACTATCTGCACCAGAGCTGGCTGGACTACCTCTACTGGGATACGGAACTCGACCCGTAAGCCGGGCGCTTCCACTCAGCCTCTTGAGGGCGTGTTGTCACCTTAACCTCCCCCTCGAGGGGAGGTCGAAACCGCGCAGCGGTTTCGGGAGGGGGGCAGACGGATCACGAGAAGGACGCGGGCTTCGCCCGCTCCCCCCTCCCGAAGCTGCTCGGCCCCCGATCAAGTCGGGGGCCTCCGCACCTTCGACCTCCCCTCGAGGGGCAGGGCTATCGCATATGGCCGAAGGGACAGACGCGTTGCCCTTTTCCCCTCCCCCTTGTGGGGAGGGGTTCAGGGGTGGGGGCCGAGCGGCAAGCGAGGCTTGGCGAAGAATCCCACGCTGATGCTTGTGACGACCGTGGGATTTCAGTGCCTCGCTTGCCGCG
>JADYYB010000203.1 GCA_020853895.1 Bauldia sp. | reverse complement strand
GGAGGTCCGATGAGCAAGGTCGTGCTGGACGTGTCGGTGTCGCTGGACGGCTTCGCGGCCGGGCCGAATGTGCGGAAGGCGGAGCCGATGGGCGACGGCGGCGAGGGCCTTCACGAATGGATGGCCGGGGCCGGGCCGGACGGGGAGATCGACAAAGGCGTGCAGAAGGAGGTGAACGCGAGCGTCGGGGCGACGGTGATCGGGCGGCGCACGTTCGATCTCGGGCTCGAGCCGTGGGGCGGCACGCCGTGGCCGGGCATCCCGAGCTTCGTGGTCACCCATCGCGCCCAGCCGGACCTTCTCGGCAAGAACGGCGGCGTGTTCGCCTTCGATACGCTGGAGAACGCGGTGCGGCGCGCCAAGGAGGCGGCGAAGGACAAGGACGTCATGGTGCTCGGCCCGGAGGTCGCGCGGCAGCTCCTCACGATTGGGCTCCTCGACGAGATCTGGATCCATCTCGTGCCGATCCTCCTCGGCGGCGGGACGCGGCTCTTCGACGGGGAGACGGCCGAGCTGATCCCGGAGGGCAAGCCGGTCGTGGGATCGGTCACGCATCTCCGGTTCCGCGTCGGCAAGCCCAAGCCCTAGACCGAGGTCGAGGAGCGGCGAGTCCGCCGTGGCCCGGAAAGAAAAACCTCCCCGATGGGCCGGGGAGGTTTGGTGGCGGGGGACCGATGTTCGGTCGTGCGGCGAGCGGCGTGCCCTAAGGCGCGCTGCCCGCGACGGTGGCGCCGTCGACGGGACCGAAGTCGGGCGGCGAGGTGCGATGGTGAGTGGCCGCCTCGTAGGCGGTGCCGACGGTGATCAGCAGAGGCTCGTCGCCCTGGTTGGCGAAGAAGGTGATCGCGATCGGCATCGGATGCTCCATCGTGGTCGCCTGCACGCCTTCGGGGAGGATCGAGGTGTAGTTGGTCTTGGCCTCGTTCAGGGCATAGACCGGCTCGTAGACGATGTCGTTCATGCCCGCCGGCACCACCACGCGCGGGATCTGCAGGAACGGGGTGATGCTCTCGAAGGAGTTGGTGCCGACATTCGGCCCGTTGATCCGCGGGGTGGGCACCGTGTTCTCCGGGTGGACGAAAACGTCGATGCCGTTCTCCGCCATCATCATCTGGAGGGCGAGGCGGCCGACCTGGCTGCGCAGGAACTCGTCGGCGCGGCCCTCGGTCATCAGGCTGCCGTCGAAGGCCGCCCAGTTCTCGGCACCGGCGCGGGAGGAGTCCTGGCGGAACTTGGCGTTCGCGACCCAGGCGGCCCAGTCGGTGATCTTGGTGTCGCCGCGCGCGGCGAGGTAGTCGTTGATGTTGAAGAGGAACTCGCCGCAGGCGTCGCAGTCGAGCGAGCCGTAGCCGGCGAAGTTGGTGAGGCGGACGTCGCCCGGCATGGGCGCCTCGCCGTTCTTCAGCGCGCGGAGATATTCGGGCGAGGTGACGTCCCAGCCCTCGACCGTGAACATCGGCTCGCCGTCCTCGTCGACCCGGCCGAAGAACTCCGGCATGACCACCGGGATCACGCGCGCGAGCGCGTCGGCGAAGGTGAACTCGGCGTTGGGGATGTTCGGGTCGTCGGCATAGTCGGAGTGGGTGACCTCGATCAGCGTGGCGCCGAGCTGGTCCTGGAGAACGGTCAGGATCTCGTTGTTGATCTGGTCGGAGATCGCGACGTGGTTCTGCGTCTGGTAGCGCATGTACTCGCGGAAGATGGCGATGGTGACGCCTTCCAGCGGCCGCGGGTTGGCGGCGAGATCGGCGTCGGTGACGGTGAAGGAGTCGTAGGGCTCCTCCGGGATCAGCGCGCTCGGCAGGGCGAAGGGCTGGCCGGGGTAGTAGTAGCCGGTCTCGCTCTCGATGGCGGCGAGGACGTGGGCGGCGTCGGCGAGCGTCCGGGTGATGATGCCCGGGCGGTCGATGAAGGTCTGGTTGCCGATGCCGCCCATGCCGGGCAGGAGGCCCTGCGAGGCGAGCATCAGCGAGGAGCCGTTGCGCGAGGCCGGGCCCTGGCAGGAGGCGGCGGTCTGCTCGCAGACGCCGACCATGGCGAGGTTGGCGCCGATCGCCGCGCCCACGCCCGAGCTCGAGCCGCGCGGCACGCGCGTCGTGTCATAGGGGTTGCAGGCCTGGCCGCTCCAGGCGCTGATCGCCTGGCCGCCGGAGACCATGTTGGTGAGCGTCGAGGCCTCGCCGCCCGGGTTGCCCGGACCGGCGTTGAACTCGTGCGCGGTGGTCTTGGCCCAGATGATGGCGCCCTGCGAGCGGAGACGGTCGGCCATCGGCGAATCGGTGGGCGGGGCGTCCATCGCGAAGGCGACGTCGCTGTTCGAGGTCGAGCGCATGTCGCGCGTCTCGTAGGGGTCCTTCAGCGCGACCGAGATGCAGTAGAGCGGCATCGTGTCGAGCGGGGGGCTCGTGCCGTACTGCTCGTCGAGCGCGGCGGCCAGCTCGAGCGCGTCGGGCTGCTGGCGGAATTCCTCGCATTCGGGCGGCGCGCCGGCCGGCAGCGGGCCGGTCGAGGGGTGGGCGTCGAAATCGCCCGCGCAGCTCACCGAGCGCTCGCCGCGGATATTGAGCGTCTCGAGCGCGTTGATCTGGCCCGCGTTGGGGATGCCGACGCGCATGCCCATCTGGGCATAGGCCTCGGGGTTGGAGACGGTCGGCTCCATGCGCCCGTAGTCGAGCGGCAGGCCGGCATACTGGTCGAGGTCGGGGAAGATGGTGGACGCCGCCACTGTCTCGGTCGGGAACTCGATCGGGGCGCCGGCGCGGAGATAGCCGAGCACGCTCTCGACCGGGGCGCCGTCCTCGGTGAGGAGCGCGGTGCAGGTCCCGTTATAGGCCTTCACGCGATCGACGTATTGCTGGACCACTTCCGTGCAGGTCACCTCGCCGGCCTGGATGGCCGCGTGGGTGCTCTCGATGGTGGCTTCGACGACGCTGAAGCCTTGCGCGTTGGCAAGACCGAGGCCGAGGGGCGTGAGGCCCGCGGCCACGAGAAGGATCGTGCTCGCCCGTGAGCGGGGCAGGCGCGTCGCGGGCGGACTGGACGAGGGTAGCGGCTGATTCATGACGTCTTCTCCCGAAGTCGCGGGGGCCGCGTTTTTCGGCGCGGGTGCCCTTGCTGACCGTGACAGGCGATCGTCGCGCCAGGTCCCCAGCCCCGGGCGGACGAACGGTTTCGGGAGTGCAACATCGGTGCCGGGGCCGGGCGGCCTCGGAAACGCGGGACGCGGATGCGCCGACACGGGCCTCCGGTTAACGGGCGTGCCCATAAAGGAGGCTGCCAAACGGTCACCCTCTCGGCAGTTCTAAACTGCCGAAAGATGTAACGACCGGACGTCGTGACTCTCTTCCCCCTCCCCCTTGTGGGGAGGGACGGGGTGGGGGCCGAGCGCAAGCGAGGCATGGTCAAAAGATCCCACGCTGATGCTTGTGGCCACGGTGGGATTCTTGAACCTCGCTTGCCGCGAGGCCCCCTCCCGGCCTCCCCCACAAGGGGGGAGGGGGAATGCGCCTTCCCGGAAGATGCGATAGCCCCCGCCGTTGAGGGAGGTCGAAGCCGAGGCGCCGGCGGTCAGCCGGGGAGCGCCTCGGTGGTGCGGGCGTGCGGAACCCAGACCAGCGCGAGCTGCTCGCGGGTGATGTTCGAGCGGGTCGGGCGGAGCTCGAGGCTGAGGTCGCGGACCTTGGCCTCGACCTCGAGGGTGAGCTGCTCGAGGTCGGCCTCGGCGGTGACCAGATCCTCCTCGGCGTCGGCCACGCGCTGGCGCGATTTGGCGTCGCGCCGCGCGGCCGAGGCGGCGCGGTTGAACGAGGTCGTGCTGACGCGCCGCCGCCCGAAGAGGCCGCCGAGGATCGAGGTGCCGACGGAGACGATCGAGTCCATGCGGTCGGCGCGGATCGAGTTCTCCTCGCGCTCGGCGACCTGGCGGAGGTTACGGATCTTTTCCTCGAGGCGCTCGATCTTGGGCGCGTACTCGGCGCGGATGCGGTCGACCAGCGCATCCCGATGCTCGCGGTCGGCCTGGCGGATGTCGAGGACCGCGTTCCTATAGACCCACTCCTCGAAATCCTTGGCCCAGCGCTTGTAGGCGTCCTTGTCGGCGATGTCGCGCGGGGCGGGCGCGAACGCCGCCTCGCCGGCCTCCCCGCTCATGTCGGCGAGGGTGAGGTCGGTGGGCTGCGCGCGGTTCCAGTCGACCCCGCCGGGGCCGTCCGTGATCGGCGCCAGACAGGCGAGCGTCCGCCAGGTGTCGATGCCCGACTTCCGGTCGGTGAAGCGGACCTCGGCGGAGCCGAAGAGCTTCGCCCTATAGACGAGATCATCGCCCGCGAAGGCCGAGCCGACGGGCGCGAAATATTCCTTCACGCCCGGCGGGAGGACCGGGCGCGTCGACGCCGGCGCCTTTGCAGCGGGACCGGCCGAGGGCGCAGGCGCAGCAGATGAAGGCGCGGGGGCGGGTGCGGCGGCGCGCTGGTCGGCCATCAGGACGCGGATCTGGTCGCGGGTCAGGGGGCCGCGGAGATAGGAGAGGGCCCAGCGGGTCTGGAAGATGACCGGCGCGTCGTCGTGGACGTTGTTCATGAGGAAGACGCGGCTGCCGAGGCCGGAGAGGATCTCGCCGAGGCGTGCGCGGTCGAACTGGCCGCTCTTCGCCGCGGCCGCGCCTTCGAGGCCCTCCATCACCCGCTCCTTGTCGCGCTCGGTCTGGAGGCGGCCGAGGAACCAGGTGCCGGTATTGGCGAGGCCCTTGTAGTCGAGGTCGGC
Source organism: Bauldia sp. (assembly GCA_020853895.1). GTDB lineage: Bacteria > Pseudomonadota > Alphaproteobacteria > Rhizobiales > Kaistiaceae > JADYYB01. The sequence goes on along the minus strand of JADYYB010000203.1, from coordinate 2,921 downwards.
GGGGTTCTGCGTCGCCAGCATCACGCCGAGGCCGAAGGCGCGCGCCTGCTTGAGGAGGCTCAGCAGTGGGCGCTTGGACGGCGGCTCGGCGATCGGCGGGAAGAAGCCGAAGATCTCGTCCATGTAGAGGAGCGCCCGGAGGCTGGTCGTGCCCGACTGGCTGCGCACCCAGGCCAGCACCTGGTTGAGGAGGAGCGAGACGAAGAACATCCGCTCGGCGTCGGAGAGGTGGGCGATCGAGAAGATGGAGACGCGCGGCTTGCCGTCGGGGCCGTAAAGGAGCTTGCCGACGTCGAGGGCCTCGCCCTCGAGCCAGGTGGCGAAGCTCGGCGCGGCGAGGAGGTTGTTGATCGAGATCGCGAGCGCGTAGCGGTCCTTGGCGGGGAAGAAGCTGTCGAGCTCCAGCACGCCGACGCGGGCGATCTTGGGATCGCGGATCTCGTTGATGAGCGCGGCGAGGTCGAGGTCGGTGCCGGCCGCCCAGGCGTTGGCGAGGATCTGCGAGATGAGGATGTGCTCGCGGCTCTGCACCGGGTCGGCGTCGACCCCGAGGAGGCCGAGAAGGCTCGAGGCGGTGAAGGACGCGCGCTCGAGGAGGAGCTCGCGGTCCTCCCTGATCGCCTCGGCCGGCGCGGCGAAGGAGGCGAGCACCGAGACCGGGAGGCCGGCGGTCGAGCCGGGCGTGTAGATGCTGAAATCGGCGGCCTCACGGAGGCGCCGGATGCGCTCGCCATCCTGGCCCCAGGAGGCGAGGCCCTTCCGCCAGGACTCGGCCTGCTGGCCGGCGTAGTCATCGGGCGTCATCTGCTTCCGGGCGGCGTCGTCCTCGTTGATCCAGGGGCGGAAATCGCCGGGAAGGAGGTCGGGGAAGGTGAGGAGGAGGTTGGCGAGGTCGCCCTTCGGGTCGATGGCGATGGTCGGGATGCCGTCGATCGCCGCCTCCTCGATGAGGCTGACGCAGAGGCCGGTCTTGCCGGAGCCGGTCATGCCGACGCAGACCGCGTGGGTGACGAGGTCCTTGGAGTCGTAGAGGATGGGGATCTCGCCGAGCGCCTTCTCCGCGAGGTCGTATTCCCGACCGAGATAGAAGCTGCCCAGCTTCTCGAAGTCGGCGACCGCCGCCGGCGAGGGCTGCCCCTGTTCCGCTGCTGCCTTGGCCTCGGCCATGATTCCCGTCTCCTTCGCGACTTGCCCCTAGTCCCTAGCGCAGGCGGGGCCGGAGGTGAACCCGGCCGGTCGTGTCAGACAGCGGCGGCGGGGCCGGGGTCGAAGTCGGGCGGCCACATCGGGGCGCCGCCGCGAATGTGCTCGTGGAGCGACGGGAGCAGCGCAGAGAGCAGCGGCCGGGCCGCCGGGTCGCGGCTCAGGCAGCGGTGGACGATCGTTTCCAACGCGCGCGGTACCGATGGCCGGTGGCCGCGCAGCGGGGCCGGGTCTTGCGTGAGTTGCGGGAAGAGGCCACGGCGCGCACCGGGCGGGAAGGGCTTCTCGCCCGCCAGCAGTTCGTAGAGCGTGGCGCCGAGGGCGAAGATGTCGGTGGCCGGCGACACCTTCTCGCGGCGGCACTGCTCGGGCGCCATGTAGGGGTCGGTGCCCTCGAGGCGGCGCGTCCCCCAGTCGGCCCTCGCGCGCGCCGCGCCGAAGTCGAACAGCACCGGCCGCCCGCGCGTGACGATGGCGTTCCGCGGCTTGACGTCGAGATGGACAAAGCCGCGCTCGTGCATATGGGCGAGGGCGGCGCCGAGATGAATCGCGGCGCGGAGCGCGTCGGAGACGCGGAGGCGGCGCGCCGGCAGCGTCTTGAGGAGCGTGCTGAGCGTCGGCCCTTCGAGATATTCCATCAGGAGATGCGGCGGCTCGCCGAAGCCGAGCGGGCGGACGATGTTGGGATGGGCAAGCGCGCCGATGATGCCGGCCTCGCGCCGCGCCTGCGCCCGCGTCCGGAAGACCTTGCAGGCGACCGGGCACCAGCCGCGATGGTGCCAGGCGATATAGACCGGGTCGCGGCCGCCGTCGTCGAGGACGCCGAGAACGGTGAGGTCGGCGCCGATGCGCGCGCCGGGCGTAAGGCGCGGGGCGGGCTTCGGCCTCATCCGGCGGCCCGCGCCAGTTGGAGCTGCGGGGCGAAGAGGTCGTGGTAGCGGCTTCCGGCGCGGAGCAGCGCGGCGGGTGGGCCGCTCTCGACCAGCCGGCCGTGGTCGAGCACCAGCACGCTGTCGGCGCGGCGGAGCGTCGACAGGCGGTGGCCGACGATGATCAGCGTCCGCTGCCCGGCGAGATCCTCGATGGCCCGCAGGATCAGCTCCTCGGTCTCGCTGTCGACCGAGGCGGTCGCCTCGTCGAGGACGAGGATGGGCGCGTTGCGGAGCATCGCGCGGGCGAGGGCGAGGCGCTGGCGCTGGCCGCCCGAGAGGCGCCCGCCGCGCGGGCCGACCGGCGCGCGGTAGCCGGCCCCGAGCGCGGCGACGAAGGGGTGCACGCGCGCCGCCTCGGCCGCCGCCAGCACCGACGCCTCGGAGGCCCCGGCGCTGCCGTAGCGGAGATTCTCGCCGACCGTGCCCTGGACGATGTACGGCTCCTGGAAGACGGCCGACACCGCCCGCCGCAGCGAGTCGAGAGTGAGGTCGCGGAGGTCGGTTCCGTCGACGAGGATGGCGCCCGTGGAGGGGTCGTAGAGTCGGAGGAGGAGCTTGACGAGCGTGGACTTGCCGCTGCCGCTCGCCCCGGCGATCGCCACCACCTGACCGGGCTCGATCCGCAGCGAGACGTCGCGGAGCACCGTCTCGCCGTCGGCGTAGCGGAAGGACACGTTGCGGAACTCGACGGCGCCGCGCACCGGCGCGAGGGGCCGCGCCGCGGGGCGCTCGCGCACCAGGCTCGGCCGGTCGAGGAGATCGGACACGCGCTGGGCGCCGGCGGCG
>JADYYB010000202.1 GCA_020853895.1 Bauldia sp. | reverse complement strand
CCGGATCGGTGCGGACCCAGTATTCCGGGTGCCACTGAACGCCGACAGCGAAGCCCGGCGCGTCGGGCACGCTCACGCCCTCGACCGTGCCGTCGGGCGCGGTGGCCTCGATCACGAGGCCGGGCGCAAGGCGCTCGATGCCCTGGTAGTGCACCGAGTTCACGCGGATGCGGTCGCTGCCGAAGATGCCGGCGAGGCACCCGCCCTCGGCCAGGAACACGTCCTGGCGGATGGCGTAGCGGTCGTCGTTGGTGTCGGCGTCGAGATGGTGCTCGTGCCGGCCGGGGAGCTTGGCGATTTCGGGCGAGAGCGTGCCGCCCATGGCGACGTTGAACTCCTGGATGCCGCGGCAGATGGCGAGCAGCGGCACGCCGCGCTCGACCGCCGCGCGGATCAGCGGGAGGGTGAAGGCATCGCGCTGGTGGTCGTAGGGCTCGGCGGCCTCGCTCGGCTCGGCGCCGTAGAGCGGGGGATGCACGTTGCTCGGGCTGCCGGTGACGATGACCCCGTCGATGCGCGTGAAGAGCGCGTCGAAGTCGATCCGCCCGGGCAGCGAGGGGACGATCAGCGGGATGCCGCCGATGCCGGTCACCACGGCGTTGAGATAGGTCTCCACCGAGGAGTGGCGGAGGTGTCCGTCGGTCGGGCGAACGTCGGCGGTGACAACGATGACAGGGGTTTGCGGGTCGGACTTCATGCGAGGGTTCAGTCGGCGCCGGGCCTCGCGATGCAAGGTCCGGGCTAAAGTCGGGTGGGCGCGAACCCCTTGCCTGGCCAGTTCGATGGCCGGCCGGGGATTCGTCGGGTCGGTCGATGACAATATAGTCATGACGGAGCAGGCAGGCAGCCCGGAACTTCGCCGCGCCGGCAGGATTTTCCCGGGGATTCGTCCATCCGAACGGAGGATCGGGAAGATGCCAGCCAAGTCCAAAGCCCAGCAGAAAGCGGCCGGGGCCGCGCTTGCGGCCAAGCGCGGGGAGACCAAGGTCGGCGCGCTCAAGGGCGCCTCGAAGAGCATGTACAGCTCGATGAGCGAGAAAGAGCTCCGCGACTTCGCCAAGACCAAGACCAGGGGCAAGCCCGAGCACGTGGCCAGAAGCCGTTAGAAACCAAGGGCGGGCGCGACCTTGGGCTTGGGGGGCGGGGAGCAAGCTGCGGCGGAATGGAACGCTTCCATGGCTGGACGGGCGCGCGGCGACCGCCTATGTGACCCCTTCCGGCCATGATGAACGCCCCCGCGCCCTTCGCCCAGAAAACGGCTCGACCGGCCGATCGCCCGGCGGCCGCGAAAGTCGGCGTCCTCCTCATCAATCTCGGCACGCCCGACGCCACCGACACCAGGTCGGTGCGGCGCTATCTCCGCGAGTTCCTGTCCGACAAGCGGGTGATCGAGCTGCCGCGGGCGGTCTGGCTGCCGATCCTCAACCTTTTCGTTCTGACCACGCGGCCGCGCCGCTCGGGCGAGGCCTATCGCGCGATCTGGGACGAGGCGCGCGACGAGAGCCCGCTCCGCACCATCACCCGGGCGCAGGCGCAGAAGCTCGGCGAGAGCCTTGCCCCGCAAGGCGTCACCGTCGACTGGGCGATGCGCTATGGCAACCCCTCGATCGCCTCGCGGATCGAGGCGATGCGCGAGGCGGGCTGCGAGCGCATCCTGCTCGCCCCGCTCTACCCGCAATATAGCGCGGCGACCACCGCCACCGCCAACGACAAGGCCTTCGACGCGCTCAAGCGCGCGCGCTGGCAGCCGGCCGTCCGCACGCTGCCGGCCTACTACGACGAAGAAGTCTATATTGATGCGCTGGCGCGCTCGCTGACCGGCCATCTCGCCGCGCTCGACTTCGAGCCGGAGGTGGTTCTGGTGTCCTATCACGGCCTGCCCAAGGACTACGTCGCCAAGGGCGACCCCTATTGCGCCCACTGCGCGAGGACCACGAGCCTCCTCCGCGAGCGCCTCGGCTGGACGGAAAAGCGGATGCCGATGTCGTTCCAGTCGCGCTTCGGCAAGGCCGAGTGGCTGCAGCCCTACACCGACATGACGGTGAAGGAACTCGGCAAGTCGGGCGTGAAGCGGCTCGCGGTGGTGATGCCGGGCTTCTCGGCCGACTGCATCGAGACGCTCGAGGAGATCGCCATGCAGAACGGCGAGTTCTTCCACGAGAGCGGCGGGGAGAAATTCGCCGCCATCCCCTGCCTCAACGACAGCCGCGAAGGCATGGACGTGATCGAGGCGATGGTCCGGCGCGAGCTGCAGGGCTGGATATAGGCCCCGCGGCCGTCCGATTTGCCGTCGAGCGTGACCGGTTTCCACTGGGAATTCACGCGAACCACACATAGATTCGCATAAGAAGTGGCCGATTCACCGGGCAAACGCGGTGGATCATCGTCCTATTGCGGGGGAAAGAAATGGATTTCGGCCTCGACTACGTCGTCATCGGCATCGTCGCTCTTCTCATCCTGGTGCTGTTCGCCGGGGTGAAGACCGTCCCCCAAGGGTACAATTACACGATCGAGCGCTTCGGCCGGTACACGCGGACGCTGATGCCGGGCCTCCGCATCATCGTGCCGTTCATCGACCGGATCGGCGCCAAGATGAACGTGATGGAGACCGTGCTCGACGTGCCGACCCAGGACGTCATCACCAAGGACAACGCCACGGTCAGCGTGGACGGGGTCGCCTTCTACCAGGTGCTCGACGCGGCGCGCGCGGCCTACGAGGTGCGCGGGCTCGAGAACGCCATCCTCAACCTCACCATGACCAATATCCGCACGGTGATGGGCTCGATGGACCTCGACGCGCTCCTCTCGCATCGCGACGAGATCAACGACCGGCTCCTCAAGGTGGTCGACGCGGCGGCGGCGAGCTGGGGCATCAAGGTCACCCGCATCGAGATCAAGGACATCGTGCCGCCGCGCGACCTCGTGGATTCGATGGGCCGGCAGATGAAGGCCGAACGCGAGAAGCGCGCGCAGATCCTCGAGGCCGAGGGCGCGCGGCAGTCGGAGATCCTCCGGGCCGAGGGCGAGAAGCAGGCGCAAATCCTGCAGGCCGAGGGACGGCGCGAGGCCGCCTTCCGCGACGCCGAGGCGCGCGAGCGCGCCGCCGAGGCCGAGGCCAAGGCGACCGAGATGGTCTCGCAGGCCATCGCCGGCGGCAACACGCAGGCCATCAACTACTTCGTCGCGCAGCGCTACACCGACGCGCTGAAGGCGCTCGCCACTGCGCCGAACCAGAAGGTGTTCATGCTGCCGGTCGAGGCCTCGGCGCTGATCGGCTCGCTCGGCGGCATCACCGAGATCGCCAAGAGCGTGTTCGGCTCCGACGGCGGCTCGCACACGCCGGCGGGCGGGCGCCGTCCGCCGAGCGTCCGCACCCATGAGGGCGCCTGACCATGATCATGCAATGGATCCAGGACCTCGGCCCGTGGAGCTGGCTCGTCCTCGGGCTGATCCTCCTCGGTCTCGAGATCGTGGTGCCGGGCTCGTTCTTCGTCTGGCTCGGCCTCGCGGCGATGATCGTGGGGGTGGCGGCGCTCCTCGTGGTCTGGCCGTGGCAGGCGCAGATCGTGGTGTTCGCGGTGCTGGCTCTGGTGCTGGTGATCATCGGCCGGCGCTTCTTCGGCGGCGCGCACCAGACCGACCGCCCGTTCCTCAACGCCCGCGCCGAGGGCTATGTCGGCACCACGCACGTCCTCGCCGAGCCGATCGTCAACGGCCAGGGGCGCGTGCGCATCGACGACACCAACTGGCGCCTGACCGGGCCCGACCTCCCCGCCGGCTCGCGGGTGAAGGTGGTCGGGACCGACGGTGGCGCGGTGCTGAAGGTCGCCGCGGCGTAGGGGCCCTCTCGCTCACCCCCTTCCGTCATTGCCGGATTTATTCCGGCAACCCATGAACTCCACCGGTGGAGGTCATGCGGGTCCGCTCATGTTCATGGGTTGCCGGGACAAGCCCGGCAATGACAGTTGGGACTGCGGGCCTACGCCACACCCACGCGCAGGAGATCGTGGAGGTGGACGATGCCGGCGGGCTTGCCGTCCTCGACCACGAAGACGGCGGTGATCTTGGCGGCGTTGAGCATGTCGAGGGCCGCGCCGGCGAGGAGGTCGGGCGGCACGGTCTTGGGGTTCCTGGTCATCACCTCATCCACACTCTGCCTCAGGAGGTCTGGGCCGAGATGGCGGCGGAGGTCGCCGTCGGTGATGATGCCGATCAGCGCGCCGCGCGCATCGGTGACGCCGAGGCAGCCGAAACCCTTGTGCGAGATGAGCACGATCGCTTCCGACATGCTGGTGCCTGAAGGGGCGAGCGGGACGGACGCGCCGGTGTGCATGAGGTCGCGGACGAGATGAAGGCTCGCGCCGAGCTTGCCGCCGGGATGGAAGGCGCGGAAATCCTGGGCGGTGAAGCCGCGGCTCTCGAGGAGCGCGACGGCGAGCGCGTCGCCGAGGGCGAGCTGCATCAGCGTCGAGGTGGTGGGCGCGAGGCCGTGCGGGCACGCCTCCGGCGCCTGCGGCAAAGCGAGGACGATGTCGGCCTGGCGGCCCAGCGCGCTGGTCGCGCTCGAGGTGACCGCGACCAGCGGGATGCGGAAGCGCCGCGAATACTCGATGACGTTGCTGAGCTCGGCCGTCTCGCCCGACCAGGAGAGGGCGAGGATGACGTCGGCCGGCGTGACCATGCCGAGGTCGCCGTGGCCGGCCTCCGCGGCGTGCACGAAGAAGGCGGGCGTGCCGGTCGAGGCGAGGGTCGCGGCGATCTTCCGGCCGATATGGCCGCTCTTGCCGATGCCGGTGACGATCACCCGCCCGGCCGCCTCCTTGATGAGCGCGATGGCGGCGTCGAAGTGACGGCCGAGGCCGTCATTCAGCGCGTCGGCGAGGGCGAGGAGGCCGCTCTGCTCGCGGGCCAGCGTGCGCAGCGCTGAGTCGATGTGGGGCTTGCCGACCTCGTCGGGCTGTCCGGATCTCTGGCGCACCGTCACACGCGACTCCTTCGCTCTCCGGACAACTTACTCCGTCGGAATCGGTCGTGACAGGGTTGTGCGTGTCTCACGCGCCGCGCAGTGATTCCGTGCATTTCGAGGCTGTGGCTGGGCGGCGCAAACGATCCGTTAACCATCCCGGTTTACGATTCGGAAACGATTTTCACGCGCCGGACCCTCATGCTCCCACGGGGCATTCTCCTCACTCTCGCAGCCCTCATGCTGGCGGCGCCGGCCGTGGCGCAGCAGGCGGGCGCCGACCCGAATGCGGTGGCGCCCGAGGGGTTCGTGCTGCGCGGCTCCACCCTCGTTGGGCCGGTGCCGGCGGAGCGGACGAGCGGACCCGTCCGGCCTGCGGGGACGATGACGGCCGATGACCGGCTCCTCACCGGGGCGATCGGTCCCGTTGCCGGCGGCGCGCCGATGGCGAACCCCGCGCCGTTCGAGGCGCTGGGCATCCCGCTCGGCTCCTTCATTCTCTACCCGTCGATCGAGGCGACGATCGAGCACAGCGTGCCCGAGATCGGCGACGCCGACACCGTGCTCCGTCTCACGCCCGAGCTGCGCCTCGAGTCGGACTGGACGCGGCACGAGACAGTGTTCTCGCTCCGCGGCAGCTACGAGAGCGATCTCGACGGCGGGGAGGGGAGCTGGGTCGACGGCGCGGCCGAGGGGGCGATCCGCGTCGACATCGACCGCGACCGCTTCGCCGAGGCGGGCCTCGCCTACGCGATCAGCCGGCAGGAGAGCGACGACCCGGACTACCCGCCGCTCGCCGTCGACGAGCCGCTGGTCCACGCGCTCGACGTCAACCTCGCCTACGAGCGGAGCGTCGGGCCGTTCCTGCTGCGGCTCGAGGGGCTCGGCGGGCGGACGGTGTTCGAGGACGCGCACGACGCCGCCGACGTGCCGATCGACCAGGGCGACCGCACCAACAATGTGTACGAGGCGCGGGCGCGGGTCGGCTACGAGCTCCTCGGCACGCTGACCCCCTTCGTCGATCTCGGGATCGGCCGGCGGGTCTATGACCGCACCGTCGACTCGATGGGCTTCGAGCGGTCGGGCAATTTCTACCGGCTGCGCGGCGGGATCATCTACGATTCCGCGCCGGTGCTGAACGCCGAGCTGGCACTGGGTTTCTACCGCGAGGAGCCGGACGATCCGGCGCTGCAGATCCTCGACGCGTGGACGATCGACGGATCGATCCTGTGGTCGCCGCGCGAGCTGCTGACGATCAGCGTCGACGCCGCCACGACCTTCCGGCCGCCCGATCCGGACGGGCCGGGGTCGGTCTTCTACACGGTCAATGTCGACGCGGCCTATGCGTATCGCGAGAATTTCGACATCCACGCGCTGATGGAATTCGAGGCCGAGAGGCTCGACGGCGGCTCGCCGACCTACACCTACGGGCTCGGCGCCGAGGCGGTGTGGCGGATGAACCGGACGCTGGCGCTGGCCGCGCGCTACATGCACGAGTGGAAGGACCCGCTCCCTGCGGAGGGGGCGGAGGACACGGTGAGCGTCAGCCTCACGGCGAGCCGGTAGCGTTCGCACCGTCTTAACCCTCCCCTTGCGGGAGGGTCGAAGGTGGCGAGCCCCCGACTTGATCGGGGGCGAGCCAGCTTCGGGGAGGGGTGACGCCCTCCACCCCCTCCCGAAACTGCTGCGCAGTTTCGACCTCCCCGCAAGGGGGAGGTTAAGGGGAGCGGTTTTACGCCGGGGCCATCAGGGCCTTCAGCTCGGCGCGGACGGCGGCGGCCATCTCGGGGTTCTCCAGCGCCAGCGCGATGTTCGCGGCGAGGAAACCGGGCTTCATGCCGCAGTCGTAGGAGCGGCCGCGGAAACGGTGGCCGAAGAAGGGCTGCTCGGCGCTCAGCCGGCGCATCGCGTCGGTGACCTGGATCTCCCCGCCCGCGCCGCTCTCGAAGCGCGCGATGTGGTCGAAGAGCTCGGGCTGGAAGATGTAGCGGCCAGAGATGAAAAGGTTAGACGGCGCATCTTTCGGCGCCGGCTTCTCGACCATGGTGGTGATGCGGAAGGCGTCGCCGATCGCCTCGCCCTTGCCGACGATGCCGTAGGAGCCGGTCTGACTCGGGTCGCATTCCTCGACCGCGATCACGTTGCCGCCGGTCTCCGAATAGACGTCCATCAGCTGCGCGAGGCACCCTTTCCGCTCGCCGCGCATCAGCATGTCGGGGAGGAGCACGGCGAAGGGCTCGTCGCCGACGATGTGGCGGGCGCACCAGATCGCGTGGCCGAGGCCGAGCGGCTCCTGCTGGCGGGTGAAGCTGCAGTCGCCGGG
>JADYYB010000201.1 GCA_020853895.1 Bauldia sp. | reverse complement strand
GAATCCGTAGTTCACCGTCGCGCGGGACGCAAAGGACATGGACCAGGCCCACAGGAAGACGCCCACGATGGCGAGCACGAGGAGGAGCATCACTTTGTCCTTCCGGGTGAGATCGGACCACCTCATGGCGCTCCGTCCCGGCAGGTGTTCGGCCCGTCCTTCGCCATCGTCGCCACGCCTCCCACACACATATAGGCGCGTGGACGCCGATCCGACACGGCCGGCCAGCCGCCCTCACAGGCGGCGGAGCGACACGGTCTCGACGCGGTGGCTGGCGCCCTTCTCGAGGATGAGGTCCGCGCGCGGCCGCGTGGGCAGGATGTGCTCGCGAAGGTTCACGAGATTGATGCGCTCCCAGATGCCTTCGGCCATCGCCACGGCCTCCTCGTTACCCAGCGCGGCGAAGCGGTGGAAGAACGATTTCGGGTCGTGGAAGGCGGTCTCGCGGAGCTTCAGGAAGCGCTCGACATACCAGCGGCGCAGCAGCGTCTCGTCGGCGTCGAGATAGATCGAGAAGTCGAAGAAGTCGGAGACGAAGGGGCCGTCGTGACCCGATCGGAGGCGCGGGGTCTCCAGCACGTTGAGGCCCTCGATGATCAGGATGTCGGGGCGGTCGACCTCGATGCGCTCGGCGGTCACGTCGTATTCGAGGTGCGAATAGACCGGGGCGGTGACGTGGCGCCTGCCGGTCTTGATCGCGCTCAGGAAGGAGATCAGCGCCGGGAGGTCGTAGCTCTCCGGAAAGCCCTTCCGCTCGAGGAGGCCCTCGCGCTCGAGGACCGCGTTGGGCAGGAGGAAGCCGTCGGTGGTGACGAGCTCGACCTTGGGCACGTTCGGCCAGCGGGCGAGGAGGGCGCGCAGCACGCGCGCGGTGGTCGACTTGCCGACCGCGACCGAGCCGGCGAGGCCGATGACGAAGGGGGTCTTGCCGTCGGTCACGCCGAGGAAGGTCTTGGTCGCGTCGTGAAGGCCCTGGACCGCGCCGGCATAGAGGCTGAGGAGGCGCGAGATCGGCAGATAGATGCTGATCACCTCGTCCATCGAGATGGGGTCGTTGAGGCTCTGGAGGCGATGCACCTCGTCCTCGGTCAGCGTCATCGGCGTGTCGGCGCGCAGCTTGGCCCACTCGGACCGGGTAAAGGTCCGATGCGGCGCGAGTTCGAGGTCGGCGCGCTGATCCATGACGAAGCGGCTTTTACTGCCGCGAGGCCTTTTCGGCGAGCCCGCCTTGCGCGGTGCGGCGCTCGAGCTCGGCCATGACCTCGTCGAGCGACACCCCGCCGGCCCTGAGGAGGACGAGAAGATGGTAGGCGACGTCGGCGGCTTCGGCCGTGAGGGCGGCCTTGTCGCCCTCCATCGCGGCGAGGATGGCCTCGAGCGATTCCTCCCCGAATTTCCGGGCCGCACGGGGGACCCCGCCGGCGAGAAGTTTCGCCGTGTAAGAGTCGGGTGGGGCGGTGCGGGCGCGCTCCTCGATGATCGCGGCGAGGTCGGCGAGGGTGAACTTGGTCATGGCCTACGCGGCTGACAGGGGAGAGAATTGTCTTCCCCCTTTTGTCATTGCCGGGCTTGTCCCGGCAACCCATGAACTCGGCGCGTGCCTAGCGGGCCGCTGCGCGGGGTCTGCCTATGCCTGCTACCCGCGGTGTTCATGGGTCGCCGGAACAAGTCCGGCGATGACAATGTGGGTGGGGGAGCGAGCAATCACCGGCGACGGCGCTCAGCCGTCGAGGCGGACGGGGATGCCCGCGGCCGCCATGTGGCGCTTGGCCTCGCCGATCGAGAAGGTGCCGAAATGGAAGATCGAGGCGGCCAGCACCGCCGAGGCGTGGCCGTCGCGGACGCCCTCGACGAGATCGTCGAGGTCGCCGACCCCGCCCGAGGCGACCACCGGGATGGGCACCGAGTCGGAGATAAGCCGCGTGAGGGCGATGTCGAAGCCGTTCTTGGTGCCGTCGCGGTCCATCGAGGTCAGCAGGATCTCGCCCGCGCCGAGGACGGCGACCTCCATCGCATAGGCGAGCGCGTTGATGCCGGTCGGGTTGCGGCCGCCATGGGTGAAGACCTCCCAGCGGTCGGTCTCCCCGGGCGCGCTCACCTTCTTGGCGTCGATGGCGACGACGATCGCCTGGGCGCCGAACTTCTCCGCCGCGCGGGCGACGATCGAGCGGTCGTTCACGGCGGCGGTGTTGATCGAGACCTTGTCGGCGCCGGCCAGCATGAGGGCGCGGACGTCCTCCACGTTGCGCACCCCGCCGCCCACCGTGACCGGCATGAAGCAGGCCTCGGCGGTGCGGCCGACGACGTCGAGGAGCGTGCCGCGCTGCTCGTGGCTGGCGGTGATGTCGAGGAAGCAGAGCTCGTCGGCGCCGGCCGCGTCATAGGCCTTGGCCGCCTCGACGGGGTCGCCGGCGTCCTTGAGATCGACGAAGTTGACGCCCTTGACCACCCGTCCGTCCTTGACGTCGAGGCAAGGGATCACGCGCACCTTGAGCATCTGTCCTTCCGCGGCCGGGTCCTCCCCGGCGCCAATCCTCAGGCCTCGATGTGGAGAAGGATGGCGAAGAGTTCCAGGGCCGCGGCGGTGAAGATGAACCAGCACACGACCTGGTCGCGCACCGTCAGCGTGCTCGGGTCGACCTCGTCGTCCACGCCCTCGGTCACGATCGCACGGTAACGGGCGTCGTTCTGGGCGCGGGTGGTCATCCAGGTGCCGACGAGCATGGCCATGGCGAGACCGGCCGAGGCGAGCGCCCCGACATGGAAGAGCATCGTCTCGAGCGTGAAATGCCGCGTGGCGGCGAAAGCGGCGATGCCCGCGGCGAGCAGGAAGAGCAGCCCGCGGAGAAGGTCGGCCGACCGGTCCGCGCTCCGGCGGAGGCCCGCTGCAAGCTCCCAGCGCGCGGCTTCGGGAAGAACGACCCTGGTATGGGTCGCCGCACCACTATCATGTTCCATTGCCAGCTCCCTTTTTTCCTGTCCGAGTAATTCTCAAGGCTTCCCGGGCATCGAGCCGGCCGTCGTACAGCGCCCGTCCGGCAACGGCTCCGCCCAATCTCGAATAGCGCGGCTCCATGAGCCGTTTCACGTCCTCCAACCCGGCGAGGCCCCCCGAGGCGATGACCGGAATATTCACCCGTTCTGCCAGAGCGAGGGTGGCTTCCAGGTTAAGACCTGAGAACACCCCGTCGCGGTCGATGTCGGTATAGATGATCGCCGCCACGCCAGCATCCTGGAAGCGACCGGCCAGCGTAAGTGCGTCGATTTGTGACTGCTCGGCCCAGCCTTCGACCGCGACCATGCCTCCGCGGGCGTCGATGCCGACCGCGATCCGGCCGGGAAAGGCCTTCGCGGCGGCCTTCACCAGGGCCGGATTGTGCAGCGCAGCAGTGCCGAGGACGACGCGGCGGACGCCCTTCCCGAGCCAGGACTCGATCCCCGCCATGTCGCGGATGCCGCCGCCGAGCTGAACGGGCAGGGAGACGGCGTCGAGGATGGCCTCGACGGCCGGGCCGTTGACCGAGGCGCCGGCGAAAGCCCCGTTGAGATCGACCACATGAAGCCACTCGAACCCGGCCCCGGCGAAGGCGCGGGCCTGCGCGGCGGGGTCGGTGTTGAAGACCGTCGCCGCATCCATCTCGCCGCGCTTGAGGCGGACGCAGACGCCGTCCTTGAGGTCGATCGCGGGGTAGAGGATCACTGTCCTAGCGCTTGGTGAAGGTGCCGACGAGCGTGGCGGTCGCGAGCGTGACCGGCGCGAGCGCGTTCTCGAACTGGCGGAGCGAAGCGCCCTCGCGGATGCCGAGGCGCTCGGTGCCGAGGGCGTAGAGCGTGAACTCGTAGGGGTGCGTGTCCGAGGGCGGGTAGGGACCCGCATAGGGCTCGATCTCGCGGGCGGGCGCGGGCATCGACCCGTCGCCGGCGCCCTCGGGCAGGGAGGTGAGGTCCGGCGCGAGGTCGGCGACCAGCCAGTGCACGAAGCCGTCGACGGCCGGGTAACGGTCGATCATCGAGAGGGCGAAGGACAAGGTTCCGGCCGGCGCGTCCGACCAGGAGAGAGCGGGCGAGATATTGTCGAACCGCTTGCCGTGCTTCTGGGCCATCTCGGCGGAATGTTCGAACGAGGATGACACGAGGCGCATCAGGGCACTCCCTTCGTTTGGGTGAAGTCGCTGCCTGGTGAAGGGGATGCGAGCGGCATGGGTTCCCGAGCTTCGCGCAACCGGCCTCAGGGCGTCCATCTGAGGAAGTTGGCGATCAGCGCGAGGCCGAGCTTCTGGCTCTTCTCGGGGTGGAACTGGGTGCCGACCACGTTGCCCTTGGCGACGATGGCGGTCACCTCGGTGCCGTAATGGGCGACGGCGAGCACGTCATGCTCGTCCTCGGGAACGAGCTGGTAGGCGTGCAGGAAATAGGCGTGCCAGCCCTCCTCGCCGAGCGGGATGCCGTGGAGAAGCTTGTGGCGCTTCTTCTGGTGCAGCGTGTTCCAGCCCATGTGCGGGATCTTGTGATTGCCGTCGGAGGGCTCGATCATCCGCACCTCGCCGTGGATGCGGTCGAGGCCGTCGGTGTGGCCGTATTCGAGGCCGCGCGTGGCGAGGAGCTGCATGCCCACGCAGATGCCGAGGAAGGGGCGGCCGTCGTCGATGACGGCGTTGACCGCCTCGATCATGCCGGGCGTCTGGTCGAGGTTGAGCCGGCAGTCGCGGAAGGCGCCGTCGCCGGGCAGCACCACGCGGTCGGCCCTGGCGACGATCTCCGGGTCGTTGGTGACGGTGACGACGTCGCTCCGCTGCTCGCGGGCGAGGGCGGTCTCGAACGCCTTGGTGGCCGAGCGGAGATTGCCGGCGCCGTAGTCGATGATGGCGACGCTCATCGCGGCCGCGGTTCGGGGAAGAGGCCGACCACCGGGGTCTGCGGCGGCTGCGG
>JADYYB010000200.1 GCA_020853895.1 Bauldia sp. | reverse complement strand
TACAATGTTGTGAAGATGAAGATCGGCGGCGCCAGCCTCGATGAAGACCGCCGCCGCATCGAGGCCGTTCTCGACGAGATCGGCGGCGAGGGGAAACTCGCCGTCGACGCCAATGGCCGCTTCGATCTCGAGACCGGCATCGCCTACGCCAAGATGCTCCGCGACTATCCCTTGTTCTGGTACGAGGAAGTCGGCGACCCGCTCGACTACGCACTGCAGGCGGCGTTGTCCGAATTCTATCCCGGCCCCATGGCGACCGGCGAGAATCTCTTTTCGCACCAGGATGCGCGCAACTTGCTGCGTTACGGCGGCATGCGCCCCGACCGCGACTTCCTGCAATTCGACTGCGCGCTCTCCTACGGCCTCGTCGAATATCTCCGCACCCTCGACGTGCTACGCCAGTTCGGCTGGTCGCCCTCGCGCTGCATCCCCCATGGCGGCCATCAGATGTCGCTCAACATCGCCGCCGGTCTCGGCCTCGGCGGCAACGAGAGCTACCCCGACCTCTTCCAGCCCTATGGCGGCTTCCCCGACGGCGTCCGCGTCGAGGACGGGCACATCGTGATGCCCGAGCTTCCCGGGATCGGCTTCGAGGGCAAGGCCGACCTCATCCGCGTGATGCGCGCGCTCGCCGAATAGAAAACGCCGCCCCGACAGGGTCTTGCGACCCGATCGGAGCGGCGCCTCGAAAACGTCTCTCGCGCGGCGCGGCTACGCCTTGCGGAACCCGCGGCTCGAAAGCTCCTCGGCGGTGAACGCCTTCTTCGGGCTCTGCGAGCGATGCGCGCGGCCGTCATGCGGCGGCACGGTCTTGAACCCGCAGATCGGGCAGGCCGCGTCCTTGACGCGGCGCGTGCCCTTGCGCGACCCGCGGTCGCCGCCCCGGCTACCGGACTCGACCAGCCGATACTGGAAACCGAGCGCGTTCAATTCGTCGACGGCGCGCCCCGCCTTGTCGAGCGCTTCCTTGCGCGCGTGATCGAGAAGCTTGGTGCGCTCCTCGTCCAATTGCTTGATACGCTCTATCGCAGTCGGCTCTCTGGCCATGAAAATATCCTACCTGATGATGATGCAATATGCCCCAAGAATGACCCCTAGGCGGCCATTCCGAGTCGGTCAACTATCGCGGCGTGGATTTATGATATTCCTAATTGCGGACTCCAATTTGGTGCAATCGCGTGTATCGAGCCAACGCTGCGCGCCATCTGCAGTTGCGCATTAAGCATCCTTCCCGCTTATTTCTTCATCCGGACGCGGGCTATGTCTTGTTGTCGGGGCGCGGCTCGCCGGGCGCGTCGGAGCTGATTTGGACAAGCCGACAACCGGGACATTCTTAGAGCGATTGTCCGCTAGAACTACGGCGGCGCGCCAAGAGATTTCTGGCCCGTTGAACTAACCGACGGCGCGAATTGGAGCCAACGCACGTTTGCAGGGGGCCGCCGCTCATTGTCCGTGGACGGCTGACCGCGCTACTGGATCTTCTGATACGCGGCGGTGAACCCGAGCAGCGACATCGGCAGGTTGATGTCCTGCTGGTTGAGGTTCTTGAACGTCACGTTCAGCGTCGTCCCTCGGGACAGGGCCGAGAGCAGCTCGGCGGAGACCGGCGAGCCGGCATAGCAGCCATTGTTGTCGCAGGTCTGCAGCGGGAGCGTGGTCGGCGTCCCGCCGTCGATGTCGAACACCACCCCGCCGGCCAGTGACAGCCCCAGCGGCGTGGTGATCATCATCACCGGCGCTTGCGTGTCGGGCGGGATGCGGATCGTCACCGAGCCGATGAACTGGCCGGTGCTGGTGATGTAGGCCCGCTGCTCCATCGAGCAGTCGAACGGCAGCCGGCGCCCCTCGCTGGTGCAGCGCGTGGTCCATACCAGCGCCGGTGCCTGCGGCGTCTCGGCCGCGGCGGGGGGAGGGGCTGGAGCCGGAGCCGGAGCGGGCGGTGGCGCCGATTGCGCGAACGCCGGCGCTTGTCCGGTGCAGGCAAGGCAGATCGCCGCCAGCGTCAGCCGGCCGAAGCCCACTCGTGTCATCGACCCCCCTTTGCGGCCCAAGCCGCGAGAAGCCGCGGCACTCGGGCCGCGGCTCCTTCCGACATGCTTACATGCCCACGCGGTAGGCCACCACTTCCCCGGTGTTGAGGACTGGCACGACGAACAGCCGCTCGCCGGGGACGTACTCGAAATCCGCTGCCCCGGCGCCCGGCGCGGCGAGCTCGGTCACCGTCCCGTCGCGCGCCACCGCCAGGAGGCGCCCGGTGGGATTGTCGGTCACCGCCACCGCGCCCTCGTAGAGCTCGATCCCGTCCAGCCCGCCGATCGGGGCCGCCGAGCCGTAGTCGGTGACCGCCTTGGTGGCGAGGTCCACGCTCTTGATGTTGGCGGGTTGCATGTTCTCGAACCCGCCGCTGATGTCGCCGAGCAGGGCGACGATCAGCGCGCCGCCGTCGATGACCAGTCCGTTCGGTCCGGTCAGCTGCGGATCGGCCAGCCACTGCGTGAGCGCGCCGTTCTCCAGGACATAGATCGAGTTGGTCGCGGTCTCCGCGACGAACACCCGGCCGTCGTCGGCCACCGCGATGTCGTTGAGGAAGGGCGAGCCCGGCGCCGGGTAGCGCTCGGTGATCGTGGCCGAGGCGATGTCGATCTCGACCAGCTCGTCGACCCCGGCGACATAGAGCGTGCCAGCCGACACGAACGTCCCCTTCGGCGCGTTCAGCCCCTCGACGAATTTCTCGGCGATGACCGTGCCGTCGAGCGCGACCTGGGTGACGTAGCCCTGGCCGTTGGCGCTGAAATCCGGGCTGTTGACGTTGGACACGAAGAGCGAATTGGTGCCGGGGTCGTAGGAGACCGACTCCGGGGCGGCGAAGCCCCCGATCCGCCAGGCCTCGGTCAACTCCTGCGCGAGCGTGGGTGCGCTTCCCGCGGCCGAAACCAGCGCGGCCGCGACCAGCGTGCCAATCGTCCTCGTCATCCCCGTCTCCTTTTTTGCAGCGTAAGGGCCGGGGATACGCTCACGCTCCCCGCGCCGTCCATCCCGGCCGAGCTTCAGTTGACACGCCAACTGGGCGACGGTGAAGCGGCGGAATTGTGATCTCGCCCGGACGCAGCGAGACTCGACAAAGACCGCCGATCCGAACGACAATCGGCCGGCGACGGCGAGCGGATCATCGTCGCGACACTGGATTGCCAGCATCCTCCAACGCTGCGTCTAGGAAATGCCCGCCCTCGTGGCGGGCATTTCGGTTTTGCGAAGCATCTCGCATCGGCAATTGTCTCGCTCCAGCCACGCCGCTACGGTCCGCAGCCGGGGGCCGACGAGGCGAGCATGACCGAGATCACGATCTTCGACACGACCCTCCGCGACGGCAGCCAGGGCACCGGGATTTCCTTCTCGCTCGCCGACAAGATCGACATCGCGCGGCGGCTCGACGCCTTCGGCATGGACTATGTCGAGGGCGGCTGGCCCGGTTCCAACCCCAAGGACGCCGAGTTCTTCGAGGCGATGCGCTCAGAGCCGCTCAAGCGCGCGCGGCTCACCGCCTTCGGCAGCACCCGCCACGCCGGCAAGCGCGCCGAGGACGACGAGAACCTCAGGCTCCTGGTCGCCGCCGCCACGCCGGCGGTCGCGATCTTCGCCAAGTCCTGGGACTTCCACGTCGAGCTGGTGCTGAGGACCACGCTCGAGGAGAACCTCGCGATGGTCCGCGACTCCGTCGCCTATCTCAAAGGCGAGGGCCGCGAGGTGATCTTCGATGCCGAGCACTTCTTCGACGGCGTGAAGGCGAACCGCGACTACGCCTTCGCCGTCCTCAAGGCCGCCGCCGAGGCTGGCGCCTCCTGGCTCGTCCTCTGCGACACCAATGGCGGGAGCCTCCCGTCCGAAGTCTCGACGCTCGTCGCCAAGGTAGCAGCCGATCTCGGCGTGCCGGTCGGCATCCATGCCCACAATGACGGCGAGCTCGCCGTCGCCAACTCGCTCGCGGCGGTCGAGGCAGGCGTCCGCCAGGTGCAGGGCACGATCAACGGCTATGGCGAGCGCATCGGCAACGCCAATCTCTGCTCCGTCCTCCCCAACCTCGTCCTGAAAGAGGGCGTCCGCTGCGCCGCCGGCGAGAACCTCGCGGACCTCACCGCGCTCGCCCGCGCCGTCGAGACCATGGCCAATGTCGCGCCCAACCCGCGGCTCCCTTATGTCGGCGCCGCCGCCTTCGCCCATAAAGGCGGCGTACACGTCCACGCCGTCGCCGCCGACCCGCGCACCTACGAGCATGTCGACCCCGCCGCCGTCGGCAACGAGCGGCGGATCCTCGTCAGCGAGCTGAGCGGCCGGCAGAGCATCGTCGAGCGCGCCAGGAGCCTCGGCCTCGACCTCGAGCACGACAGCCCCGCCGCGGTCGCCATCACCCATCGCATCAAGGAGCTCGAGAGCGAGGGCTTCAAGTTCGAGGACGCCGAGGGCTCCTTCGCCCTCCTCGTGCATCGCCTGCAGCCCGGATACCGCGCGCCTTTCATCCCGCTCGCCTACCACATCGACACCCACAAGAGCCCGATCGACGAGGGCAGCCATTCGCTGGCCACGGCCGAGGTCTCGGTCGGCGGCGAGGTGCTGCGCGGCGAGGCGCTCGGCGGCGGCCCGGTCGACGCCCTCGAGAAGGCGGTGCGCCGCGCGCTGATCCCGGCCTATCCCAGCCTCGACCGCGTCGGCCTCATCGACTTCCGCTCCTATATCGCCCGCGTCCGCGAAGGCCCGCGTGGCAACATCGCCGTCCGCATCACCGGCACGGCGCCCGGCAGCCGGCCGTGGACCACGATCGGCAGCGCCCGCGATCTCCTCCACGCCAGCTGGATCGCGCTCACCGACAATCTCGAGCTGGCCCTCATCAACCATGCCGGCGTCTCGGACGCGATCGGCAGCCTCCTGCCGAAATCGAAGGCGATCCCGGTCGCCGAGCTCGCCAAGATCCTGAAGCCGGCGATGGACGAGGCCGACCGCGCCACGCTCGACCGGATGGCGAAGACCGACTGGTCGCACACCGCGCTCGACCTCGACTCCGCCGCCGACCGCCGCTTCGCCGCCGACGCCGTCAGCCTCGGCGCGGCGATCTTCTACAGCTTCGGCAATTTCTGCGCGGTCGCCGCCCGCCCCGAGCACGATTCCGTCGTGCGCGTGAACCTGTTCAAGGGCCGCCCCGAGAACCAGGTCGGCAGCCTCAGCACCACGCGCCCGAAATTCGATGCCCTCTTCGACTGGTCCGCCGTCCCCGCAGCGCTCCCGAAGGAACGCGTCCGCGCGCTGATGGACGATCTCTTCGAGCTCGGTCCCTTCGGCTTCCGCGGTCCCGCGGCCGCCCACATTCCGGCCTATCTGACCTCGCGCGACGCCGACATCCGCACCACCCAGCTCATCGGCCCCGGCTATCGCTGCCTCTCGAACGAGCTTCTCGCCGAGTGCCTGGACCGCGCCGGCCAGGAGTTCCTCTTCATCACCTCCGCCAACGTGTCGAAAGGCGTGACCGGCCATGTCGAGCCGGCGCATTACGACATGCGCGGCATCGCGGCCGATTTCGGCAAGACCGACGGCGTGGTCTTCATCGCCCACCGCGACGAGGCGGCGGTGCGCGCGAGCTACCCGCAGTTCCTGCCGATGTCGACATCCATCATCGCCTTCCACAAGCTCGCCCGCGACGAGGACGGGGCGCCCGCGCTCATCCTCGAGCGCCACGGCTCGCTCGGCGTCGAGATCGTCCGTGCCGTGGTGAAGCGCCACGAGCTCGGCCTCGTGCCGGACGAGAAGGCGAAGGAGCGCCTGCCGATGCGCGACGCCGCCGAGGCGGCGTCGCTGGCCATGGCCTGAGTCAGCGCGTCAGGCGCCCGGACACTGCGCGTTGATCCATCCCTGGATGGCGGCGATCTGCTCGGGAGCGAGGGGAGGGGCGCCGCGCGGCATTTGCGGGGCCACTTGGCCGGTGATCCGCGCAACCAGCTTGCTCGCCGCCGCATCGCCACAGACGATCACCGGTCCGCTACTGCTGCCGCTTATCGCGCTGGCATAGGTCGTGAGGTCGAGGCCGGCGCGCGGCAGGGCGCCGCCGTGGCAGCGCGTGCAATTCTGCGCGAAGATTCCGCCGACGGTCGCCCAGCTCGGCGCGGGCTGTGCAAAGGCGGCAAAGCTCATGACGATCGCGGCGCCTCCCAAGGCGGCGCCGACGGCCCAACGGGACAATGACATGATGGTCACCCTCTAACGGCCGACCGCGCGGTCTCGGGGCGAGGACTGGTCCGGTCGCCGCGCCGCGACGCTAGCACCCCGCGCCGCCCGAAGGGGAGGGCAGGCCGCGTAACAACTCCGCGAACGCGGCGCGCAGCACCGCTGGCTGCGCGACCTCGGCCGCGCAGCCAGGGCGTCCCGACTAGAGGGCCTGGCAGGTCAGCGCGTTGGCGTTCCCGCCGAAGAAGAGCGCGCAGTTCTCGCGCGTCACCCGGGTCTTGCCGACGACGTCGGCGACCAGGAAGTCGACGAGGAGCCCGATCTGCTCGGCGCTGAGCCCCGCCCCCGGAAGGACGTTGCTCGGCGCGGGCCCGAGCGGCATCCCGTAGCAGGCGGTCTGCGTGTAGGCGCCCTCGAGATTATACGGCATCTCCGAGCCGACGCGGCCGCAGGCGATCGTCTCGGTGAGCTGCTCGGCGGTGAGGCGCGTCCGCCGGAGGTTCGGCCCGCGCGGCAGCGCCGGGTCGGCCCCGCCTTCCGCCAGCTCGCCGTGGCAGGCGAAGCAGCCCGCCTGGCCCCAGACGTCGCCCCCCGTCTCCTGCGCCTGGCCCGGCGTACCGAGTGCGAGCAGCGCGCCGAAGGCAAGGCCGCCGATCGTCCCGGCGCGAAGTCCACGCATCGGGTTCCGTCCCGCGCGCGGCGCGAGATCATCCTCAGTTCCTCTCCGCAGCATGATTGTTCTCCCCAAACTGCTGACTGCCCGGGCGAAGTCTTCCCTTCTTCGCAGAGGCGCCCCGGAGCCTAGTCCCCGGAGCAAGGGCGGTTCAAGCCGCGATCCTCGGGTGTCCGACACTTCAACCGGCGCTGCGCATCGGTCCTCCGCGATACCGAGCGCTTGCGCCGCCTTGCTCCCGGTCCGCCCCGGGGACGAGCCACTTGACTTCGCCTGGGTCACCTGTTGCGATGATTGCGATGCCAAGTATCGCTGCCGCGTTTCGCAGGTATGGAGAGGATACTTTCGCGGATCGGTAAGTCGCGTGGCAGTGGGTACTCCCGGCATTGCAACGCCAGCTAACGAGCCTGTCGGCTGGCATCAGGGAGGAAGTCACAATGTTAGCGAAGAAAGTGCTGGTCGCGGCCCTGGCTGCAACCAGCTTGAGCGCCATTGCGATTCCCGCATCGGCGCAGAGCGTGTCCCCCACCACACCCGAGCGTCTGCTGAACGCCCTCGAGGAGCCGCAGAACTGGTTGATGAACAACCAGACCTACGCGGCCCACCGCAACTCGGCGCTCAGCCAGATCAACCGCAACAGCGTCAGCGGCCTGCATGTAGCCTTCATGGCCTCCATCGGCGGCATGTCGACCTCGGAGCTGCCGGGCGTGAGCGGCAACGAGCAGGCCCCGCCGCTCGTCGAGGACGGCTTCATGTACGTGCTCGACTCCTTCGATACGATCATGCGCTTCGACGTGCGCAGCGGCACCCGTGCCTTCCCGCTGTGGCGGCACGATCCGGCGAGCCAGAATCCCGGCATCCGCGGCCTCGCGCTGTTCCGTGACAGCGTCTATCAGTCGACCGGCGACGCGCGTCTCATCGCCATCGACAAGGAGTCGGGCGAGATCGTCTTCGACGTCACCGGCGTCGAGTCCGAGCCCTTCGTGCCCGGCCTCGAAGTAGCCCCGGACCGCAAGTTCGTCAGCGGACCGGTGCTCTACCGCACCGCGGGCGGCCGCGACATCATCCTGCAGGGCAGCGGCGGTCACGGCATCGGCTGGTTCGGCGCCTTCGACGCCGCCACCGGCGAGAACATCTGGCGGACGCCGACCATCCCGCTGCCGGGCGATCCCAATTTCGGCACCTGGCCCGGCGATACCTGGCAGACCGGCCGCGTGATGCCGTGGCATCACCCGACCGTCGACCCCGAGACCAATCAGGTCATCTGGGGCACCGGCGAGCCCTCGCCGGTCTACGATCCGGAGTTCCGTCCGGGCGACAACCTCTATTCGATCGCCACCGTCGCCCTCGACGCCGACACCGGCAACATCAACTGGTACTTCCAGGAAGTGCCCAACGACCAGTGGGACCACGACTCCATCGGCACCCGCATGATCATCGACCTGCCGATGGCCGACGGCACGGTGCGCCGCACGAGCACCAACTGGGCGCGGGCCGGCTTCACCTACACGCTCGACCTGCAGACCGGCGAGTTCATCCAGGCCATCCAGCAGCTCGACAACCTCAACTGGACGGCGGGCCTCGATCCCAAGACCGGCAAGCCGGTCGAGTATAGCGGGACGCAGGCGCTGCAGACCTACGCCGTCGCCGGCCCGCGCTGGGGCCGTTCGGAGGCCGAGGCGCCGCTGGTGTGCTCGACCTGGGGCGGGGCGCCGACCTTCTGGCCGCCGTCCTATGACGAGACCACCCACATCACCTACCAGACCCGCACCACCGGCTGCACGTACCAGACCATGGTGCGCCAGACCCAGGGCAACTTCGACTGGCTGGCGGGTGAGAATCTCGGCAGCTCCGTCCGCCAGGTCCAGGTCGGCACGATGGCCTCGCTCATCGCGATGGATCTGTCGGCCGGCGAGGTGGTCAACCGCTATGTCCGCGACCTCGGCATCCCGGGCGACCGGCAGGCGCAGGTCGGCACGCTGCTCCTCGGCAATGGCGGGCTGGTGTTCACCGGCTTCAGCGACGGCACGTTCTCGGCCTTCGACAAGTCGAGCCTGACCGAGCTGTGGACCTTCAACATCGGCACCGACCTCAAGTCCCCGCCGATCACCTACGCGGTCGGCAGCAAGCAGTACGTTGCGATCGTCGCCGGCGGCGACAACAACACGGGCGGCAGCGGCATCGAGCGCCTCGTCCTCCCGACTGCCATGCTGGTGGTCTTCGGGCTCTAGCCCTCGATCCGAAGACGCATCAGGGGGAGCCTCGGCTCCCCCTGGGCATTCACATATTCTTGGGTCGAAGCCATGCTCGAGCTCGCTCTGCCGGGACGGACCACTGGCATCCGCGTCATGGCGGCCGCGCTGTCCGCGCTCGCCGCCCTGTCGCTTCTCGCCGATGCCGCGCTCGCCCAGTCGCACACGCGCGTGTGGGACATCGAGCTCGGCTCGCCGGTCGCCGATCTTCCGGCCGACGAGTTCGTCGATCCGGCCTGCGGCACGGCCGGCGGCCCGCCTTCGCTGCCGTTGAATTCCTTTGCCGACTTCGCCCGCTGCCCGGTCGAGCAGGCGACCGGCCTCCGCGAGGTCTGGTTCATCTACGACGACGAGTGGGAGTTCATCGCCCGCGCGCAGCGGGACGAGCGCGAGATCCTCCAATACTCGGCCAACAGCTTCTTCAGCCAGCCGATCGTCACCTCGCTCCTGATCGACGATGCCGGCCTCGTGCAGGGCTACCGCATCGTCACCGACACGCGCGCGCCGCCCGAGGTGCGCATCGAGGCCTACTCGCTGGCCGAGGCCTTCCGGGCGCGGTTCGGCTCGCCCTGGTCGTGCGAGGACCTGCCGCGCGGCGCGGGCGAGAACCCGATCGGCAACGTTTTCGTCAAGCAACACTGCGAGCGCGTGACCGAGGATCGCTTCATGAGCCTCGACATCCGCCATCTCTACCGGCCGGGCGAGGACCTTCGCATCAATCCTCGCAACCTCTCGCAGACCCGGAACGACTTCCAGAGCTCGACCCGCTTCGACGTCTACAATCTCGTCGCGGTCAGGGATGCACCGTGTTGTCGGGCATCCTCGCTCCCGTGAGGAGCGCCTCGTAGAGACTGGCGAGGACGAGGTTCGCCTCCGACAGATCGGCGCCGCTGAGGTCGGCATTGGCAAGATCGGCCGACTGGAAGTTCGAAAGCGTCAGCACCGCATTGGCGAGCTTCGCATTGCGGAGGTCCGCGTCGACGAAATAGACCGCCTCCGCAGTCACCCCGGTGAGGTCGGCGCGAAAGAGCGTCGCCGTCCGAAGGTCCGCTCCGCTCAGCGTTGCCCGCGCGAGATTGGCGTCGTTGATCTCCGCCCCGCCGAGATCGGCCCCGCTGAGATCGGCGCCTTCGAGATTGGCGCGAAGGAGGCGGACATTGCCGGCCAGCACCCCGTCGAGCTTCGCGCCCGAGAAATTGGCGCCCGAGGCATTGGTCGTGAAGAGCATCGCGCCCTCGAGATCCGCCCCGCTGAGATCGGCGAGCGTGAGGTCGGCGCGGTTGAGGTTGGCGTAGGCGAGGTTGGCGCCCGTGAGATCGGCGCCGCGAAGGTTGGTCTTGTGGAACGAGACCTCCTCGAGATTGGCGCCGCTGAGATTGGCGCCCGCGAGGTTCCACCGTTTGAAGCTCATGCCGGCGAGATCGCACCCCGAGCAGTCGAGGCTCCGCCCGGCCACGAAGGCCGCCTCGCGGTCCTGCGCCATGGCCGCCGGGCCCGCGCTCAGCCACAGCGCCAGGACTCCCGTGACGACGAGCGCTCGCCTCAGCATCGCCGATCCTCCTTGATCGAGGGAGTTTTATAGCGCAGGCGGGAGGTTAGCGGCACCCGGCTTGCATTTCGCCAGCCTCGCCTTGGCCGGAGCGGCCATTTCGAGCCATGCTGCGCCGCGGGCGCGGAGAGCGTATGTCGAGCGAGGTGATGCGGAATGACTTATCTGGTGACCGGCGCGGCGGGCTTCATCGGCTATCACACGGCGCTCCGGCTCCTCGAGGCCGGCGAGACGGTCGTAGGGATCGACAATCTCAGCCCGTATTATTCGGTCGAGCTGAAGCGTGAGCGGCTCGACGAGCTCCGCCGCTTCCCCGCCTTCACCTTCCACGAGGTCGACCTCGCCGACCGCGGCGCATTGGCGAAGGCGCTCGCCGGCGTGCCCATCCGGCGGATCATCCATCTCGCCGCCCAGGCCGGCGTCCGCTACTCGCTCGAGCATCCGGAGGAATATGTCTCGGCCAACCTCGCCGGCCATGTCGAGATGCTCGAGTTCCACCGCTCGCGCCGCGAGGCGGTCGAGAGCATGGTCTATGCCTCGTCGAGCTCGGTCTATGGCGGCAACACCAAGATGCCGTTCGCCGAGTCGGACCCGGTCGACCGCCCGGTGTCGCTCTACGCCGCCACCAAGCGCGCCGACGAGCTGATGAGCCACACCTACGCCCACCTCTTCGGTCTCCGGCTCACCGGCCTTCGTTTCTTCACCGTCTACGGTCCGTCGGGCCGGCCGGACATGGCGATGTGGATCTTCACCGAGGCGATCCTCGCGGGAAAACCGATCCAGGTCTTCAACTACGGCAAGATGCAGCGCGACTTCACCTATATCGACGACATCGTGACCGGCGTGCTCGCCGTCGCCGCGAGGCCGCCCACGGTCGAGCCGCCGCACCGGGTCTACAACATCGGCAACAACCGGCCCGAGGAGGTCATGCACGTCATCGAGCTGATCGAAGAGGCGACCGGCCGCAAGGCCGAGAAGGAGCTCCTGCCGCTGCAGCCGGGCGACGTCCCCGCGACCTATGCCGACATCACCGCCCTCTCGACCGACTACGGCTTCCGGCCGACGACCCCGATCGAGGTCGGGATCCCGCGCTTCGTCGAGTGGTTCCTACGCCGTCGCCACTGAGGCGAGGCGCGGGGCCGGCAGCGCCGCCGGCCGGCCCACCGAGTGGTACGCGAAGCCGTGCTCGACCATCTCGGCCGGGCTGTAGACGTTGCGGAAATCGACCACTAGCGGCTGGCGGAGGGCGTTGCGGAGGCGATCGAGGTTGAGCGCGCGGAAGGCGTCCCACTCGGTCACGATGAGGAGCGCGTCGGCGCCCGCCGCGCAGTCATAGGCGTCGGTCGCGAAGCGCACGTCGTCGAGGAGCGGCCGCGCCGCGTCCATGCCGACCGGATCGAAGGCGGCGACCGTGGCGCCCGCCGCCTGCAGCCCGTCGATGATGTCGAGGGCAGGGGACTCGCGCATGTCGTCGGTGTTCGGCTTGAAGGTGAGGCCGAGGACGGCGACGTGCTTGCCCATGGCCGAGCCGCCGAGCGCGTTGATGACGCGCCGCGCCATCGTCCGCTTCCGCCGCGCGTTGCTGTCGGCGACGGTGGTGACCACCGAGGAGGCGACGCCGAACTCCTCCGCCGTGCGGATCAGCGCGAGCGTGTCCTTGGGGAAGCACGAGCCGCCATAGCCCGGCCCCGGGTGGAGGAACTTCGAACCGATGCGCTGGTCGAGGCCGATGCCGCGCGCGAGGTCCTGGATGTCGGCGCCGGCCGCCTCGCAGAGATCGGCCATCTCGTTGATGAACGTGATCTTGGCCGCGAGGAAGGCGTTCGAGGCGTACTTGATCAACTCGGCGGTGCGCCGGCCGGTGTAGAGGATGGGCAGCTGGTTGAGCGAGAGAGGCCGGTAGATCCCGCCCATCACCTCGCTCGCCCGCTCGTCCTCGCTGCCGATGACGATGCGGTTGGGCCGCTTGAAGTCCTCGATGGCCGAGCCCTCGCGCAGGAACTCGGGATTGGAGACTACCGCGAAATCGGCCTCGGGGCGCACGCTGCGCACGATCGCTTCGACCTCGTCGCCGGTGCCGACCGGCACGGTCGACTTGGTGACGATGACGGTGAAGCCCTTCATCGCGGCGGCGACTTCCCGCACCGCCTGGCGCACGAAGGAGAGATCGGCATGCCCGTCGCCGCGCCGGCTCGGCGTGCCGACGGCGAGGAACACGGCGTCCGCTTCGGCAACCGCCGCGGCGAGGTCGCTGGTGAAGCGGAGCCGCCCCGCCTTCCTGTTCGACTCGAGGAGCGCGTCGAGGCCTGGCTCGTAGATCGGGCTCTTGCCCTGGTTGAGGAGGGCGATGCGGTCGGGATTGTTGTCGACGCAGATCACGTCGTGGCCGAAATCGGCGAGGCAGGCCCCGCTGACGAGGCCGACATATCCCGCTCCGATCATTGTCAGGTGCATTCTCGTGTCTCCTTCACGTGCCGAGTTCCGAGCGGTGCCCAACCCT
Source organism: Bauldia sp. (assembly GCA_020853895.1). Lineage (GTDB taxonomy): Bacteria > Pseudomonadota > Alphaproteobacteria > Rhizobiales > Kaistiaceae > JADYYB01. The sequence continues at coordinate 19,380 of JADYYB010000200.1, read as the reverse complement.
GACCGCTACCGCACCGGCGGACGCCGGCCTAGCCCGCGCGCCACGTTGCAAGAAGCCGGCCGGAGCAAGGTGACTCGGCACGGCCCCAGCATCGCCTTTTCGGCGGGTTTGCCAAGAGCTTAGCGCATACCCCGCAGTTGAGGGGGTCAACCGCCACATGGAACGGCGCTTGCTAGTTGCAGTCCCGCGTATGCGTCGAGCTGGGGAGCTTGAGGAACCGATGACGACCACCAGCCGTAGCGGAGCGGCCTGCCATGAAATATTTCAGGAATCAGTTTGCCGGCCTGGCGTTCAATCCAGGCATTGATATTCGCCGGGAGTCCCGACGGTCGCCACGCCGTCTGGCCAAGACCTCCATCGACATGGCCGGCGCGCTCGCCGCGCTGCTTCTCTTCTCCCCGTTGCTCCTGATCGTGGCGCTGCTCATCAAGCTCGACAGCCGGGGGCCCGTCTTCTTCAAGCAGACCCGCGTCGGGGTTAACGGCACCAGGTTCAGGATTTACAAATTCCGCACCATGCGCACGCTCGACGACGGCGCGGAAATCAAGCAGGCCACCAGGAACGACGCGCGCATCACCCGGATCGGGCGCTGGCTTCGCGCCACCTCGATCGACGAGCTCCCGCAGCTCATCAACGTGCTGCGCGGCGAGATGTCGATCGTCGGCCCGCGGCCGCATGCGGTCGCCCACGACAACCAGTATGAGCCGGTGATCGCGGAATATGCCAAGCGCCACCAGGTCAAGCCCGGCATCACCGGCTGGGCCCAAGTATGCGGCTATCGCGGCGAGACCCCGAACGACGAGCTGATGCGCCGCCGGGTCGAGCACGACCTCTGGTACATCGAGAACTGGAGCCTCGGCCTCGACACCTTGATCGTGGCGCGTACGGTTTGGGCACTGGCCCGTCCACAGAACGCATATTGAGCAGCCAGTTGGGCCCGGGCCGCATCGGCTCGCGTCCTCCCCGCCGGCGGTCCTGCATGGGTGCCGAGCACCCACGGCATGGAACGGTGTCCGGCCCGTCTCACTTCCGGGCGGTGATCGCCCGGTGGATCCGGCCCCCTTCAACTCGCGGCGGAGTTCCATGCGGGACGATATCGAATCCAAGTTTCATTATTACGCGATCGATCGCGCGGTCGGCGACGACCCCGCGGCCGCGGCGGCGCGCGGCGAGTTCGCCTCGATGCCGGAGCAGGACAAGCCCGACCTCTTCGGCGCGCTCGACATCCTCTATGCCGCCGAGATCCTCGGCCAGCTCGACGAGCTGACCGACGCCGCCGGGCGCGCGGCGTGGACCGACCTCATCCTCAGCTTCCAGGGCGAGGACGGCTGGTTCCACTCCGGCGACGAGCAGTCGCACAGCGTCGAGCACGTCACCGCCTACGCTCTCGGCGGGCTCCTCATCCTCAGTGAGGGCGATGGCGCCCACCTCGCCACGCGCCTCAAGCCGTTCCGCGATCTGCAGGCGCAGCTGGCGGCCGCCCCCGGCCGCGGCGCGCCGCCCTTCAGCCTCTCGCTCCTCGACCGGGTGCATTTCTGGCGCGGCTCGCACCGCGCCGGCGGCCTCGCCTCGATCGTCGGCTCGGCCGTCGATCTCGGCCTGCCGTCGCGCGAATTCCTCGGCATCCACGAGCCGCGGGAATGGCTGGAAGGCTGGTGGTCCTATTTCGCGAGCCGCATCGACCGCAGCACCGGCTACTGGGCGCTCGCCCCTGGCTGGACCCGCGCCGCCTTCGACGCGCTCTACCAGCTCCGCCACCGGCCCAAGCTCGCCGCCATGGGCGGCGCCGTCCACCTCTACTGGATCTCGGAGAAGATCGCGGCGCCCATGCCCCATCCCGAGGCGCTCATCCCGGCCACGGCCGAGCTGATGGAGTCGACCGGCCTCTACGAGAAGCACCCTTACTGCATCGACCTCGACGCCAATTTCCTGATCGGCCGCGCGCTCTCCTACATCACGCCCGGCAACGGACTCGAGGCGAAGGCGCGGGCCGCCCTCGCCACCAACCGCGAGGCGGTGCTGAGCTGGTTCGCCTCGCGCCCGCACCAGGAATGGCGGCGCAACTCGCATGCCCTCCCGGGCGCGCTCGCCGCCGTGGCCGAGGCCGACCGCATCCTCGTGGATGGCGGCTCCGGCTCCGACCAGCCCTGGCGCGACATCTTCAAGACCACCTGGTGGCTCTAGCCGGCCGGCTTCTCGGCTAGCACCGAGAGGCCGAGCACCGCCCGCACATAGCGGTTGGTGTTGAGGTTTTCGCGGAGCCGGCCGGGCACCGCGCCGTAGAGCTTCTCGACCGCCACGATCGGCCCGATCCCGATCGTTCCGGCGAAGCGGTCCCCGCGCATGATGCAGGCGCGGATATGCGTGAAGCCGGCGCGGCCGAACACTTCCTCCATCTCGCGATAGGAGTATTCCTTGAGGTGGAAGCCCTGCGCCTCGCGGTCGAAATAGCGCGACACGTCATGCGGCCCGGTCAGCCGGCTGGGGGTGATGCAGAGATAGGTTCCGCCCGGCTTCAATACCCGGAAAATCTCGGCCAGCTGGCGAAATGCATCCTCGGGATGGAGATGTTCCATCAGCTGATGGCTGTAGGCGAAGTCGATCGTGCCCGACGGCGCCGGCATGCTGATTCCATCACTCAGCGCGAACTTGAAATTGTCGGGCCGTGATCCTCCGATGATCGCCCGTTCCGTGACGTCGACCGCGATCGCCTCGCGGCACGTTTCGGTCATCGCCAGCGAGACCGCGCCGTCGCCCGCGCCGATCTCGAGGAAGCTCGCGCCCTTCGGCACGAGGCGCCGGAGGATCCTCACCTGCTTGCCGGCGTGGTTGGCGTCGTAGCGGCGCGTGTGGCGCGGATGGCGCGGCAGGCGGGCATAGAGCTCGTCGTAGAGCGAGCTGTAGAGCTCCTGCCGCTCGCTCGCCGGCGCCTGCTGCAGCCGCGCGGCGAGCGACCGTTCGAGGAGATAGTGCTCGGTGATGTCGGCCTCCGAGCGGGTATCCTTGTAGACGGCGCCCAGACGTTTCCAGTTCCGCTTGATTTCGGGCGCGTGTAGCTGTGCCAAGGCTGGCCTCCTTTGGCTTGGTCCTTTCCCCTCAGCCCCAGAAAGAATCGAACGGGTCGTGCACCGCCCCGTTCCCGGTTTCAGCCGCTATGCGGCGCGCTCTCCGCGAAGCCCGTCGTAGAGGGCCTCGATCTGGTCGGCGTGGCGATCCGGCGTGAGCTCGGCAGCAGCGGCAAGACCGCCTTCGCGGAGCCGCGACGCCAGCTCGGGATCGTCGAGGATACGCCGCGTCGCCGAGACCCATCCGTCGAGGTCGTACGGGTCGACGACGAGCCCGGTGACCGCGTCCTCGACCACCTCGCGAAGCCCGCCGTCGGAGGAGACGATCGCGGGCAGGCCCGCGCTCTGCGCCTCGACCCCGACCCGCGCCAGCGGCTCGTCATAGGCAGGCGCGACCATCACGTCCGCGGCCGCCATCCACTCGCCGACATTGTTGACGAAGCCCGCCTGCACGACGCGGTCCGGCTCCCGCCAGCTCGCCATCATGGCGAAGAATTGCTCGTCCCGCGGCGCGAGCGCCTCGCCGCACAGGACGCCCACCACCGGCCGCCCGTCGGCCGTCGCCGGAATGCGTTTCAGCACCTCGAGGAGCACGTGCGGCTGCTTGCGCTGGAGGAGGGCGCCGAAGAAGCCGATCACCGCGGCATCCTGCGGGATGCCGGCCTCCGCGCGAAGGCGCTGCCGCGCCTCCGCTCGCGCTTCCGGCTCGATGATCGGCCTGAACGGGTTGTAGACGACGCTCGCCTTGATCCGCGCCCAGCCCGGCAGGAGGTCGCGGCTGTAGCTCGACACGCACACGATGCGCGCGGCGATGCGGAGGCCGAGATCGACCGACCAGCTCGGCGAATAGACGCTGCGCCAGTGCGCGATCAGCGCCGCCCGGCTGAGCCGCGCGGGCAGGCACCAGGTGCGCAGCATCCGCTTGTCGTTGACGTGGACGATCGCGGCGCCGGTCTCGGCGATCGCCCGCCGGCACGCGGCGAGCGCGGTGAGATTGCCTGGCCGGAACCCGTCCTTCCGCCCCATCTCCGCCCGCGCGCCGAGCGGCGGCAGGTCGATGAACGGCAGCCCGCGCTTCCGCGCGAGGTCACGCGTGAAGCCCTCGCCGTGGAAGGCGAGCTTCAGCGTGGCGCCCCGCTCGAGGAGGGTCTCGATGAGCAGGAACGAGGAATGGACGCTGCCGCCCCGCGTGTCGCCGGAATAGGGGAAGAGGATCACGCCCGCTTCTCCCGCTTCCGGTCGCCGAGCGTGGCGAGCCTTGTGAAATTGTCCCTCGCGCGCGCCTTCACCCGCGGCAACTCGGCGGCCAGCACGCTGCGGATCGGCCCGATATTGTCCTCGACCGAGGCGATCATGCCGGCGATCCTGCCCGGCTCGACGAAGGTCTTCACTGGCACGATCAGCCCGTATTCCTCGGCCTTCCCGCCGAAGACATCGCCCATGATGCCGCGCGCCTTGATCGAGTAGCCGACCGCGATCAGCGGCACGCCCGAGGACAGCGCCGCAATGCAGGCATGCATGCGCTCGCCGATGAGGAACCGCGAGCGGGCGATCAGCGCCTTGAAGTCGCTCGCCGTATAGGGGCCGAACGCCGCCTTCACGCGCGGATTGAAGTTGAGCTTCTCGATGAGCCGGAAGGCGATCCGGGCGTCGTTGTTGGCCGGCAGCGGCGCCTGGACGTGCGGGACGATCAGCACCGAGTGATCCGTGGTCCTCAGCACCGTCTCGATCGCCTCGATCCACGCGTTGTCGTGCGCGTCGTCCCCGCCCAGAGTGGAGAACGTGGTGATCCCCTGGCTCGCCGACATCGCGACGAACTTGCCCGGCTCGAGCCCGAGATGGGCGAGGATCGCCTCGGCCCGCTCGGGCGCGCTCGGCTCGAGGAGGAAGGCGATGTCGGCCGTCAGCACCGCCCGCTCCGGGCCGAGCTTGAAGGCCGACGCCATGTAGTCCTGCGTCAGCCGCTCGCGCACGGTGAGCAGCGAGGAACGGTCGAGCGCCCCGCGCATCGTGGCGACGTCGGCCTCGGAGGTGAACGGCCCGATCGACTGCGCCAGGAAGACCGTCGGCGTGCCGTTGGCCTGCGCCTCCTCGATCGTCGCCACGTGCCGCTTGAGGCTGTCCGAGCCATAGTCTGAGCTGAAGATGTCCCCGCCCAGCGCGATGGCGATGTCGGCGTCCTTCAGCGTCCTCAGCGCCTTGACCGCGCCCCCGCCGCGGCCCTTGCCCATCCCGGCCGCACCGAGCACCTGCCCGACCGCCGGCCGGAGCGCTTTTGGCAGCCTGAAGTAGCGGCTCGCGTCGTTGATGGCGGTGACCCGCGCGGGCAGCTCGCGCCTGTCCCGCTCGAGGTCGGAGGTCAGCACGGTGATCGTGGCGTCCGGCCATAGCCGCCGGATCTCCGTCGCGCTCGTATCGACGAGCGCCTGGACGCCACGGTTCCAGACGCCGGTGACGCCGGTCAGTGCGATATTCACGTCGGTATGCCCCCTCGAAATCCTAAGCAGCGGCGCGCGCGTAGGAGCGCCGCATTCCCTTGGCCAGCACCCGCCAGAACGCGGCGAGCCCGGCCGTGAGCCAGATCAGCGCCCCGACCCCGGCATAGAGCAGGAAGAACACGGCGAGCGCGGCCAGCGCGACCGCCGCGATCCCGAGCCCCACAGGCGAGCGATCGACGAGGATCACCGCCGGCGGAACCGCCAGCGCGACGAGCGCGAGGACGAGTCGCAGCAGCGCGTTCATACATGCGTCTCCTTGAGATGGTCGGCGAGACGGATGGCGAGCGACATCAGCGTCATCGTCGGCCCCGAGTATCCCGCGGTGGGGAAGACGGAACTGCCCGCCACGTAGAGATTGCCCACCCCGTGCACCTTGCAGTCCGCGTCGACCACGCCCTGGCCCGGGTCCGAGCTCATCCGCGTGGTGCCGGTGTGATGGTAGTGCCCGATGACCCGTTCGTTGATGAACTCGGGCGTCAGCTCGTCGAGCTGGAAGCGGCCGACGCCGAGCGCGCTGAGCTCGCTCGCCACGATCTCCTGCCCGCGCTGGAAGGTGTGGTAGTCGAGCTCGGTCAGCTCCCAGTGGAGGTCGGCCCGCCGGTTGCCCAGCTCGTCGAGCTCCTCGCTCAGCGTGATCCGCGAGTTCGGGTTGGGCGCCTGCTCGATGCGGAGATCGAGGAGATAGAGCTCGGGCGGCGGCGGGTCCATGCCCAGCTTCTCGCCGACCACGCGGGCCGAGTTGCCGAGCGAGCTCGCGACGGCAGCGATGTCCTCGAGGAGGGCAGTATCGAATGGTTGGAAGAATCCCTCGTTGAGGTGCCGGAAAGCTAGTCTTTGAGTCTTCAGGAGATCGATCGGCCGGAACCGGCAGTAGATTTGAAGCAGCCCCTCGCGGCGCAGCGTCTCTTCACTGAGGCCGAGATTGAAGTTGAGGCGGCGCGCCCCCTGTTCCTTCATGTCGTATGCCAGCGGGAAGCGCCCGGCGACCGGCACGAACTGGCTGCAATGCACGTAGACATGGTCCATGAAGTTGCGGCCGAGCTGATCGGACGCATTCCCGATCCCGTCCGGCGCGATGTCGTTCGAAGCCAGCATCAGCCGTGCATTCTCGATGCCATGCGTGGCGAGGATGAAAACCGGGGCACGCGCCCGTCCGGCCTTGCCGTCCAGCGTCTTGACCACGACATGGTCGACCTGCTGCCCGTTCGGCGTCAGCTGGATGTGCGTGACGTTGGCATGCAGCAACACCTGCACGTTGGGGAGGTCCTGCAGCGGGAAGAGCTCGGTCGCGCGCAGCGTGCCCGCGATCTGGAAGAGCTTGGTGACCAGCGTGTCGGAATGCGTGTCCATCAGCTCGCTCGGCCGGAACCCGGCGCGCTCGAACTGATAGCGCGGGTCGAACCCCTCGAAGCGGAGGCCGAGCAGGCTTGCCGCCCGCTCGATATAGGGCGTCAGCTCCGCCTGGTTGATCGGCCAGGCCGGCAGGCCGAGCTCGGGCCGGCCGAGATAGTCCATCTCGTCGTTGGGCCGGCAGAAGCCCGCCCAGTGGTTCGACGTGCCGCCCAGATAGCGCAGCCGGCAATGGCCGAGATCGTGGTAGCGGAGCCCGGTATTGTTGCCGAGATAGAGTCCCTGGGTGGCGCCCTCGATGTCGAGCCCGCCGCTTTCCAGCACGAGGATCCTGAGCGGGGTGTTCGACAGCTGCGTGGCGATCGTGTGCCCGGCCATGCCGCCGCCGACGATGCAGACATCGGCCTGTATCTCCTCGGGGAGCCCTTCGGTCAGCGCGTCGATGAAGGCAGCCATCGGTCGCCCCTACGTCGCCAGGACCGAGGCGACGCACGCCGCGCACTCGGTCCGCGAGAGCATCCAGCCGTCGACCCGCATCGTCCGCCCGGCGCGGAAATCCGCCGCGATGGCCCCGCTCAGCGATTCGGCGCTCGCCCCGGCGAAGACCGCCTCGTGCTCGCGCACCAGCGCGACGGCGGTTCGGAGCCCGACCCGGTCGATGATCGCCTGGCCGAGCGCCTGCCCGGGCCGGCCGCCCGCCGCGCGCAGCGCTTCGGCCACGCCGCCCGGCATGAGCGCGATCGCCGACATCGCGGCCGCCGCCGAGACCGAGGCGGCGAGCAGCGCCCGGCGCGACACGCCACGGGTGGATGACCGGCTCATTCCAGCGTCTCCAGATATTTCACGATCGCCTCGGCCTCTTCCGGTGAGAGCGAGTTCCCGACCATCTTGGTGTCGGGCACGACCGATTGCGGGTTGGCGATGAACGCGGCCAGCACGAACTCGTCCCAGACGATCCCCGAGGCCCGGAGGGCAGGGGAGTAGTCGTAGTCCGGGAGGCTCGCCGCCTCGCGTCCGATGATGTCGACCAGATGCGGGCCGACGCGGTTCTCGTAGGAGTCGATCGAGTGGCAGGCCCCGCAGCCTTCGGCCAGCCGCTCGCCGACCTCGAGCATGGCAGTGTCGACCGGCGTCTCGCTCTCGCCGTTGCAGCCGGCAAGGAGGCCGAGGGCGACCATCGCCCCGGCAGGGAGGATCGGGTTCATCGACGTGCTTTCCTCGTACCGCACCAACGCCTCACGCCGGATAGGCCACATCGAAATGCGCGATCTCATGCAGCGGCCGGCGATGCGAACGGGCGACCTTGAAGCGCTCCTTGAGATGGCCCACGGCCATCATCGTGATCACCGCCTCGCAGTCCGGTATGCCCATTTCGCGGCGCATCGCCTTGTCGGCCGCCGCCTCCATGCTCCAGTTCAGCATGCAACAACCGAGCCCCAGCGAGTGCAGGGCGTAAACCACTGACATCGCGAAGAGTCCGCCGTCCACCCAGCACTGGTTCCGCTCGCCGGCGTTGACGAAGGCGCGAAGGTCCGAGGTGATGACGAGCACCGCCCGCGCCCGGAAGCCGAAGCCGCGATTGCCGTTCTGGTGGGCGAGCGCGGCCTGCATCTTCTTGGGCGTCATGAACACATGTGCCCGGCCCGATTGCCGGTTGCACACCGAGGGCGCCTTCTGCGCCATGGCGAGCGCGCGCGCCAGCAGCTCGGGGTCGACCGGCAGATCGTCGAAGTCGCGCACGCTGTAGCGATGGGCGAAGAACCCGCTGAGGTCGCGCCGGCTGCTCTCGTGGATCTCCTGTCGTGTGACCTCGAGGATGCCGCCCGTCTCGTTCGACCGGTCGTCCCCGAGGAAGCCCGGCGCGATCACATAGGGCTCGATGTCGGCCGGCGCGGCCTCGACCACCGAGCGCACCGCCCCGCGGGCGCTGTCGAGCACCGCCTGCTCGCCGAAGCGCGTGCCGAACTCGCGCGCCAGCACGGTCACCTTGCGGATCGCCTCCGCCCCGAAGCCGGGCTTCGGGTGGGGCAGGGAGAGGCCCTTCTCGAGCTTGTGGTACTGGAAGGTGAGGTGGCTACCGAGCGTCTCGCGGTCGCGCGGGATCTCGCTCACCGGCACCGAGTAGCGCGCGTAGCGCCGCGCGTCGTAGGCGAAGTTGCGGAAGAGATGCAGGCTGCGCGGCATCTGCACGGTGCGCCGGAAGCGCCGCCACGCTTTGCCGGCAAAGCTCCACAGCGCCGAGCTTCGGATCGGTCCGGGGATTCGGGCTTTCCATGTCGTGTCCAATGTTGGCCTCCTGATGCCGCATGACCCCCGCCCCGCCGCCTTGAAGATGTGCTATGCGTCTGCCCCCCTTAGGCCGGCACCTCCGTCGCTTTCGGGCCGCCGCCTTTGAACGCGCCCGCGATCGAGGCGATCGCATCGCGGACATAGCCGCGCCACAGGCCCACGAGATCGCCGGCGAAGAGCGCCGCCCCATAGGCGGCGGCTCCCGCGGCGATCAGGATGATCAGCAGCGGGATGTCCAGAATACGGCCGACCAGCTGGAACTTCAGGACCTCGACGATGCCGACCATGATCGCCGAGGCGATCGCCGGCGGCAGCACCGCCCTGACGACCTCGCGCGGGGCGATCTCGGCCTCGCGCCGGAGGAGGACGAGGTTGTAGACGGCCACCGCCAGACCGCGCGCGATGAAGCCGACCATCACCCCGACCAGTCCGAACGGCGATCCCGCCAGGACGAAGATCACCGTCACCACCAGCTGGAAGAGCGACTGGCCGAGGAGAACGCGAGACTTGCCGACGGCAATCATCACCGGCCCGAAGAATGCGTTGACGCTGGTTCCGATGACGACGAAGCCGAGGAGCTCGATCACCATCACGCTGCCCATCCATTTCTCGCCGAATACGAACGGGATCAGGATGTCGGCGACCGCGCCGAGGCCGAAGAACACCGGCAGCGAGCCGGTGACCATGAACTGCGTCAGGCGAAGATAGGCCCGGCGAAGGGCGGGCAGATCCTGCTGCAGCCGGCCGAAGGTGGTGAGCGCGACGTTGACGACCGGGTTGACCGAGAGCGTGACCAGCACCTCGAAGAACCGCCAGCCGAGGCGGAGGAAGCCAAGCGCCGAGGCGCCGAGCGCGGTGCCCGCGACGGCGTCGGCCACGCGCTGATTGAGTGAGCCCGCGAAGCCGGCCAGCATGATCTCCCCGCCCGAGACGAAGAGCGACCTCGCCGCCGTCCGGTCGAAGGTGAGGCGCGGGTGCCAGCGCAGGAAGAGCCAGGTGCAGATTGTCTGCACCAGTGACGTCACGACGCGCTGCGCGACGAGGGCGAAGACCCCGTAGCCGCGGAAGGCGAGGTAGACGCCGAGGAGGCCGCCCGAAAGCGCCGCGATCCAGTTGCGGAAGCTGAGCGAGCGATAGTCGAGCCGCCGGCGGAGAAGCGCCTCGGGCACTGCGTTGAAGGCCTGGAGGGCGCAGAACGGCGCCAGAAGCGCGACCACGAGCGGGAAGTCGGGATTGTCGGAGACGAGGCCGGCGAACGGGGCTGCCGCAAGGACGAGACCGGTGCTGAGAAGGCCCGTCACGACGAGGATCCAGAACGAGGTGTTGATCGTCGTATCCGGGAGGTCGCGGTTGCGCTGGAGCACCTCGACCTGCCCGAGCCGGGAGACGAAGGTCAGCACCTCGACCAGGACCATCGCGAAGGCGACGAGGCCGACCTCGGCCGGCGTCAGGAGCCGGGCGATGTAGATGAAGATCAGGAACCCGATGATCTGCTGGCCGCTATTGCCGAAGGCGCTCCACAGCGACCCGACGAGGACCTGACGCTTCAGCTGCATATGGCCTCTTTCCGTAGCGTCGGCCGCATCGACCCGACGCCCTTCGTTCTTCCATGCGCGACCCGCCCGCGCCGCCTTTCCCCCCGACCGCCGAACAGCCTCCGATCCCGAAGGCAACGCCGCGATTCATTGCAGCGCACATCATGCAATTCCGAAGCCAGAACAATGGCCTCGCCCAATTGTGGGGGTGCGGATCGGGTGCCTCTGCTGCGGGCGCGATGGCGCACCTCTTGCTACGCGTGAGCGGCGAGGACGATGCAGAGAAGTCGAGGGAAACTTGCGCAATAGATGGCCGGTGGCCGGACGGGCGAGATGACCGTCAGCGTCATCATCGCCGCCTACAACGTAGGCAACCTCATAGACCGCGCGATCGCAAGCGTTCGCAGCCAGACGGTCCCCGACTGGGAGATCGTGGTGGTCGACGATGCATCGTCCGATGGCACCGCCGAGCACGTTGCCGCGCTCGCCGCGGCCGAGCCGCGCATCCGTCTGGTGCGTCAGCCGGTCAATCGCGGCCCCAGCGCGGCGCGCAACCGCGGTATCGCGGAAGCGCATGGCGAATGGGTCGCCGTGCTCGACGCCGACGACGCATGGCGGCCGCAGCGTCTCGAACGGCTGCTTCACTATGCGTCGGTCACTGCCAGCGACTTCGTCGCCGACGATCTCGTGCTCTTCGACGACGGCATCCAGCAGGAGGCGGGCGCGGCCTTCGACCTCCCGCGCGAGATCACGCCGCTCAATCCGGAAGCCCTGTTCTCGGAGGAGAACCCGCTTCGTCTCGGCCTGATGAAGCCCCTGATGCGGAAGGCGCTCCTCGACCGGACCGGCCTCCGCTACGAGGAGTCGCTGCGCTCGGCCGAGGATTTCCTGCTCTACGCCGAGATCCTGTTCAGCGGCGCGCCTTCCGTGCTGGTGCGGGAGCCGATGTATGTCTACACGACGCGCGTCGGCCGCGTCAGCCGCAAGAAGGCGGCCGGCTCGCGCTCGGTGACCTCCGCCCAGTCGCTGCTGTGGATCGGCGAGACCGTGCGGACGCGCTATGCGGCGCGCATCACGCCGGCGATCGACGCAGGCCTGAAGCGCTGGCGGCGCATGGCCATGGTCCGCTGGACGGCGAGCGAGATCACGCGGCTGCGGCGGAGCCGCGACCTCGGCGGGCTGGTGACCTTCCTGCTTCGCCATCCGGGCAGCGCGGTCCACTACGCGGCGACCTCGCGGACCTGGGCGCGCCTGGTCGGCAAGGGCGAGCCCGCATGACCGACCCGCCGGCCGATCCGGCCCTCGCTGCTGCCTCCCGGGCCGTGCTCCCTCCGGCCGAGCCAGCGGCGGCGGCGTTCCGGGACATCGCGCCGGGCGGGTCGATCCTCCTGATCAATCAGGGGCTTACCGGCGGCGGCGCGGAGCTCGCGATGCTCCGCCTGGCGCAATATTTCGCCGAGCACGGCCATCCGACGCGCATCGCCGTCCTCAGGAAGAAGGGCGTCCTTCTCGGCCAGCTCCCCGCCGGCCTCGAGGTCGACGAGATCGGCGGCGGCAAGCTGAGTTGCATCTTCCGCCTCGCCGCCTATCTCCGCCGCCACCGCACCGACGCGGTGATCTCCTTCATGACCTACACAAACGTCGTGGCGATCCTCGCCCAGCTCCTCTCGCTGAGCGTCCGGCGGATCGTGGTCACCGAGCACAACGCCTACTCCAAGAGCATCAGGATCCGCGGCGGCGTGGTGAAGCTCTTCTACCTCGCCGTGCCGCTGGTCTATCGCTGGGCGAGGGCGGTGATCTGCGTCTCGCAGGGCGTCGCCGACGACCTCGCGGCGAGCGCGAGGCTCCCGCGGCGGCTCCTGCCGATGGTCTATAACCCGGTGATCACCGACGAGGTGCTGACCCGCTCGTGGGAGGAGCCCGATCACCCCTGGCTTCGCGACCACCCGCGCCCGGTGATCCTCGCCGCCGGCCGCCTCGAGCGGCAGAAGGACTATCCGACGCTCTTCCGTGCGCTCGCGATCCTCCGCCCGCGCCTCGACTGCAGCCTGATCGTGCTCGGCGAGGGCGAGCGCCGCGCTGAGCTCGAAGCCGAGATCGCACGGCTCGGGATCGGCGACCGCGTCGACCTCGCCGGCTTCCAGTCCAACGCCATCGCCTTCATGCGCCGCGCCGACATCTTCGCGCTGTCCTCGGCCTGGGAAGGCTTCTCGCTGGTCCTCGTCGAGGCGATGGCCGTCGGCTGCCCGGTCGTCTCGACCGACGCGCCGCACGGCCCGCGCGAGGTCCTCCAGGACGGCAAATGGGGCAGGCTGGTGCCGGTCGGCGATGCCGAGGCGCTCGCCGACGCCATCGAGCAGACCCTTCGCAGCCCTGGCGACGCCGGCGCCCGCCAGGCCTGGGCCAAGACCTTCACGGTCGAAGCCTGCGCCGTCCGCTACCTCGAGATCGCCGGCCTCACGCCAGCGCTGGCGAAGGCGGCGTGATTTGAGCATTCAGGAAGCGGGAACTCGCACACGCCTTAACCTCCCCCTCGAGGGGAGGTCGAAGATGCGAGGGCTTTGCCCGAGCAGCTTCGGGAGAGGGTGCGCCGGCGAGCCGGACCGGCCATCGCCTGACCGGCTCCCCCTCCCGAAATCGCGAAGGGCGATTTCGACCTCCCCTCGAGGGGGAGGTTAAGAATTGGGGGGAGCCTAGCCGGCCGGAGGCCGAAGGCTGCCTAGCCTTCGAGCAGCGCCTTCTCGAAGCCGGCGACCATCGCGTCGTAGGTGAAGAGCTGCGAGCGCCGCGCGCCCACCGCCTTCGCGGCGGCGACCGCCTCAGGGTCGGAGCGGAGCCGCTCGGCCGCCGCCACCCAGGCGTCGAGATTCTCGAGGGGGAGGAGGGCGCCGGCGGTCGCCCCGTCGTGGTCGGCGATGGTCTCGCGCTGCTCGGGAATGTCGTGGGCGAGGATCGGCGCGCCGGCCTGCATCGCCTCGAGGATCGAGTTGCTCTGCCCCTCATAGGTCGAGGTCTGGATGAAGATGTCGGCCACGGCGAGAAGATGGGGGATGTCCGGCCGTGCCACGGAGCCGAGGAGCCGCACCCGGTCGCCGATGCCGAGCGTGCGGATGCGCGCCTCGATCGCGGGGCGGAGCGGCCCTTCGCCAGCGACCAGGAGCAGCGCGTTGTCGAGCCGGCTCATCACCTCGAGCATGAACGGGTAGTTCTTCTGCCCCGCGAACCGTCCGACCGCGACCAGCGCCAGGACGCCCTCCGGCACGCCGAACCTGGCGCGCGCCTCGGCCTGGCTCAGCGTCGAGGCCTGCCAGTTGCGGAGCCCGTTATGGACGACGCGCGTATGGGCGCGAAGGTCTGCCGGGTAATGCGCGCAGCTCTCGCGCACGCTGTCCGATACGGCCACCACCTGCGTATAGACGCCGAGCTTGGCCCAGATTGCGTCCAGCCGCCGCATCAGCGGGGTGGCCGCGCTGACCGGCATGCGGTGCGAGACCACGCGCCGCTTCACGCCCGTCACGCGCGCCGTCGCCTGGCCGATGACATTGGCGAGCGGCATGAAGGTCAGCACGAGGTCCGGCTTCTCCGACCGGACCAGCGAGACGAGCTTGCCGACCATCCGGAGATAGTCGGTCGGGCCCGGCTTCACCTTGGGAACGAGCACCTCGTAGGGATGGTCGGGGGAATCCACCGAGGCCTGCTGGTAGAGGAAGATCACGCGCGGATCGTGCCCGCGGTCGCGGAGCCCGCGCGCGAGACGGAGCGCGGCGATCTGCGCGCCGGCGAAATTGGCGAACGACACCACGATGAAGAGCTTCAGCCGCGCCTTCGCGGCCCCGGCCGGCGCGACGCCGGTTGACGCGACGGCGGTGCTACCGCGGGGGGAGGGCGCCTCCGTGCTGCGCAACGCACTGACGCCGGCGGGAAGGCGTTCCGAATCCAAAGCGCTCATGACACCCCTGTGATGCTGAGATAGCGGTCGACCGCTCGCTCGAGGCTGAAATCGTTGGCCCGCGCGAGCCGCGCCGCGCGGTCGCCGGGATCGTCGAGAGTCGCAAGGATCGCGCCGGCCAGCGCCACCGCGTCGCCGCGCGGCACGATCGGGCCGAGTCTGCCGTCGAGCAGCACCTCGCGCGGCCCGCTCTGGCAGTCGGTGGAGACCACGGGCGTGCCGCAGGCCATCGCCTCGATGAGCGCGGTCGGCAGCCCCTCCCAGTCAGAGGAGAGCACGAACACCGCGGCGTGCCGCATATAGCGGAAGGGATTGGCGTCAAAGCCGGGCAGGTCGACATCCGCGGCGATGCCGAGCGTCTCGATCCGCTGCTCGAGCGCGGCGCGGAGGTTCCCCTCGCCGAGGATGATGAGCCGCGCCGGGCGCTGCGCCCGCACCTTCGCGAAGGTCTCGATGAGCAGCGGGAAATTCTTCTGCGTGCTGAGGCGCCCGACGCCGAGCACGACCGGCGGCTGGCCGGGCTGCAGCCACGGGTGATCGACCTTCTGCTCCGCCTTCTCGGCCAAGCCTTCGCTGACCACCGGATTGTGGAGCACCTCGATCTTGTCCGCGGGGAGGTGCGTCTTATCCGCCAGGTCGTCGCGCACGCCCTCCGACACCGCCCCGATGAGGTCGGCCTGGCGGTAGAGCCGCGGCACCAGCCGGTAGGCGAACCGGACGAGGCCGCGCTTGAGCTGCCGGTTGAGCGAGAACTGGTTCCGCTCGACCACGATCAGCCGCGTGCGCGGCCGCGCCAGGGCGTTGGCGAGGATCGCCGCGACATTGGTGTGGGTGAGCGAGGAGACGAGCGCCCGCGGCCGCCGCCGCTCGATGTAGCGCTTGAGGCCGAGGACGCTGGTCATCGTCCTCTTCTCGGGCAGCTCCACCACGCGCACCCGGCTGTCGAGCTCATCGAAGAAACTTCCCCGTTTCTCGATCACCACAAGCTCGGTTGGCACGCCGCGTGCCACGACACCGTTCAGGAGCCGCGCCACGTTGCGCTCGGCGCCGCCCTCGCGGAGGTCCTGGATGAAGAACGACAGCACTCCTTCCCCGAGGCCGGGCGTGCGCGCAGTCACGTTCAAATTCATTCGTCCTTAGTGGCTCGAAGCGCGAGCAGTAAAGACAGGTATAAGGATCATCAACGAGACGATCAAGCCAAGCAATTGCCACAATCTCTAGGTCAGTTTTATTTCGATTTTTCTTCCACCGATGGCCACCGGGAAGAAAATCTGCGTCCGGACGTAAGTAACGGGATGGGGTGCGGCAGATGGATGTGACTCGGCAGACTTCGATCGCCGTCGGTGACGGCCGTCACGTGCAGTTCCCGCGCGTGGTGGTCGGCGGCCTTCCCGTGGCCGCGCTGGACCGCAAGGACACCGCGCGCCTGACCGTCTCGGCGGCCCTCTCGCGGCGCGGAACTGGGCAGCCCTGCCTCTTCTTCACCACCACCAACGGCCAGGTGGTCTCGCTCTGTGCGTCCGACCCGGAGGTGAAGCGCCTCTTCGGCCACGCAGACCTGATCAGCGCCGACGGCATGTCTGTGGTCTTCGCGAGCCGCCTCGGCTCCCGCGTGCGCCTGCCCGAGCGCGTCGCGACCACCGACGCCTTCCACGACGCCGCGCGTCTCGCCTCGACCACCGGCGCCACCTTCTACTTCCTCGGCGGCACCGAGGAGGTGAACGCCGCCGCCGCGCGCCGCGTCGCGGAGATCTACCCGGCGGTGAAACTGCTCGGCCGCCGCAACGGCTACTTCACCCGCGAGGAGGAACCGGCGATCGTCGAGGCGATCAACGAGGCCGCGCCCGACATCCTCTGGATCGGCTTCGGCGTGCCGGCGCAGCAGCGCTTCATCGTCAGGAACCGCGAGCGGCTCACCTCGGTCGGCGTGGCCAAATCGTGCGGCGGCCTCTTCGACTTCCTCGCCGGCAAGAACAGCCGCGCCCCGCGCTGGATGCAGAAGGCCGGGCTGGAATGGGCCTTCCGCATCTACGAGGAGCCGCAGCGCCTCCTCTGGCGCTATCTCACCACCAACCCGCACGCGGCCTATTGGCTGGTCCGCGCCCGCGGCGCCGCCGATGACGGCGTCATCGAAGCGAGCCTGATCTGAACTCGGACGGCTACCCCCGATGGCCACCACCTACACCGTAGCAGCGCCTGCCGGCTGGCCATCGGCCGCGGCCGGAAGCGTGCCGATCCACAGCGTGCCGCTGTGGGAGAGGCTGCTCACCTTCATCGGCCTGATGATCATCATGGGCACGGTGGCCTCGGTCTTCCCCGGCCAGCAGGTTGACCGCTCGGCCGGCGACTTCGCCTATCAGGTCGTCTCGGGGATGCTCTTCCTCTGCACCGCCGGAATCGCGGTCTGGCGCGGGCTGCCCGACTGGCTGTGGCCGGTGGTGCGCCGCTCGCTCCCGATCATCGCGCTGACCGGCTTTGCCCTGGCCTCGACGCTGTGGTCGATCGCCCCCGAGGTCACCTTCCGCCGCGCGGCCTCGCTCGCGCTCAGCTCGTGCTTCGCCGCCTATGTCGTGCTGCGCTACGATCTCAAGGATTTCCTCTACATCCTCGCCATCGGCTTCGCGGTTTTCGTCGCGGTCGGCGTCTACGCGGCCCTGACCGGGGAGGGCGTCACCGGCGGCGGGGCTTATCACGGCGCCTGGCGCGGCCTCACCGGCAACAAGAACGAGTTTGGCCGTACCATCGCGCTCGGCTTCGCCGTCGTCACGGCAAGCGGCATCCTCGGCCTCATCCCCAAGCGCATGGCGATGGCGGTCGCCGCCGGCTGCCTCGTCAGCCTCCTCCTCTCGCGCTCGGCGACCTCCTTCGTCACGGCCTTCGCGAGCCTCGGCGTCGGCGCCAGCCTCTACGTCGCCCTCGGCGGACGGGTCGGCGATGTCCGCCTCAACCCCATCATCGGCATCACCGTCCTCTTCGGCGGTTCCGCGCTCGCCGGCTTCATCCTCGCCACCAACTGGGTCGAGATCCTGACCGCGCTCGGCCGCGACCCGACGCTCACCGGCCGCACCGATCTATGGGTCTGGGCGATTGGCCTCAACGAGGGGCGGGAATGGCTGGGCGCCGGCTTCCGCTCCTTCTGGATCGACTCCAACACCCGCTATTTCTTCCTCTCCTTCGCCTGGAACAAGGATGCGGAGGGCAATCTCTCGGACACTTTCAGCGGGCCCTCCCACTCGCACAGCGGCTATGTCGACCTCTATGTCGAGCTCGGCATCCTCGGCATCGTGGTGGCGGTGGTCACCCTCGTCTCCGCGCTCGTCCACCTCCGCAAGAGCCTCTTCCTGGGCAACACCCGGATCGGCTTCCTTCTTGCAGTGATCCTTTCGTTCCTCCTGACCTACGCGATCACCGCCAAATCCATCCTGCAGCAATCCGAGGACCTCTGGTTCCTGGTGGTCGCCTTCTACCTGTTCGCAGTCAAACAGAACGTGCTGTCCCAGCGGGAAGCGCGGCAAACGAAACAACGAAGAGAGGCCGGTTATGGCGTTTGAGCAGAATGAGACCGCACGGACCGTGGCCCCGTTCCGCTCAGCGATCGGGACGGCCGGCGCCCTTGTGGCGCTGGTCGCCTTCAGTATCGCGCTCGCCGGCTGCCTGCCCTCGAGCGGCCCGACCGCGCAGGCGCTCGTCGCCGGCGCCAACGCCGAGGTGGCGCCCTACGCCTTCGTGCAGCTCAGCCCGCAGCTGATGCCGCTTCTCGGCATCGACCGGCCCGAAGGCTTCGGCTCGATCGGCAGTCAGGGCAGCTCGCCGAGCGTGCTGCTCGGCGTCGGCGACATCATCACCGTCACGGTCTTCGAGGCGGCGCCGGGCGGCCTCTTCATCCCCGCCGATGGCGGCAACCGCTCCGGCAATTTCGTCGAGCTGCCCGAGCAGACCGTCGACAACGCCGGCAACATCGCGGTGCCCTATGTCGGCGCCGTGAGGGCGGCGGGCCGTGGCATCCCCGACCTCCAGGGCGAGATCGTGAGCCGCATGCCGGCCCGCGCCATCGACCCCCAGGTGGTGATCACCCTCCAGGAGCAGCGCTCGACCCAGGTCAGCGTGCTGGGCGCGGTCAACGACCCGGCCCGCTTCGCGATCAACCCCTCCGGCGACCGCGTCCTCGACGCCATCGCGCGCGCCGGCGGCCCGGAGTTCCCGACCTTCGAGACCTACGTCACCCTCCAGCGCGGCGGCAACCAGGCGACCGAGAAGCTGAGCGAGATCATCGCCAATCCGAGCGACAACGTCTATGTCCGCCCCGGCGACACGCTGGTGCTGACCCACGACCCGGAGACCTTCGTGGCGGTCGGCGCCTCGGGCCGGAATGCTCAGGTCCCGTTCGAGGCCGACCGGGTCAGCCTCGCCGAGGCCCTCGGCAAGGCTGGCGGTCCGGCCGACGCTCGCGCCAACCCCAGCTCGGTGTTCATCTACCGGCTCGAATACCGCACCACGGTTGAGCGCATGGGCAGGGGGAGGCCCGAATTCGTCGGGTTCGATCTCGTGCCGACCATCTACGCCATCGATCTCCGCGATCCCTCCGGCTACTTCATGGCCAGCGCCTTCGCCATGCGCGACAAGGACGTGCTCTACATCGCCAATGCGCCGATCGCAGACCTCAACAAGCTTTTCGCCTTCGTCAGCGGCGCCGC
>JADYYB010000199.1 GCA_020853895.1 Bauldia sp. | reverse complement strand
GCCAAGACCCTCTCTCAGGAACGCATCCCCAAAGCCCAACTGCCCGCTCGAACGATGCATCCCCATCCTCCTACCTCCTCTCAGAGAATCACGGGATCGTCGTTGTGCAAAGGTCTCCACAAGGGGGGAGGGGACATCACCTTCTCCCCTCGCTTGTCATTGCCGGGCTTGTCCCGGCAACCCATGAACTCCGCCCGCTGAGGAATACTCTCGACCGCGACGTGTTCGTGGATCGCCGGACCGAGTCCGGCGATGACAAACGTGAAAGACTAACGCTTGCGGGGTGGTTTGGGGGTGGCCTTGCCCGGCTTTGCGCCGACTGCTTTCGCCGGCGGCTGATACCGCGTTCCGCCGATGAAATCCGCGATGCGTGGCGCGATCTCCGCCCGGAAGCGCGAGCCGTTGAACACCCCGTAATGCCCGACGCGGTCCTGCAGATAGTGCGCCCGCCGCTCGGCCGGGATGTTCGGCGCGAGGTCGTGCGCGGCGCGCGTCTGCCCGACGCCAGAGATGTCGTCGCGCTCGCCCTCGACGGTCAGCATCGCCACCCGGCGGATCGCCTTCGGGTCGATCGGCGTGCCGCGATGGGTCATCTCGCCCTTGGGCAGCGCGTGGCGGAGGAACACCGTCTCCACCGTCTGCATGTAGAACTCGGCCGTCATGTCGAGGACGGCGAGGTACTCGTCGTAGAACTCGCGGTGCTTGTTGGCCCCGTCGCCGTCCCCGTCGATGAGGTGCTTGAAATAGTCCGCATGCGCGGTCACGTGCCGCTCGAGATTGAGCCCCATGAAGCCGGAGAGCTGCAGGAAGCCCGGATAGACCTCGCGCATGAAGCCCGGATGCGGGAAGGGCACGCGCATGATCGTGTTGCGCTTGAACCAGTCGATCCCCTTCTCCTCGGCGAAGCGGTTGACCGCCGTCGGGTTCACGCGCGTGTCGATCGGCCCGCCCATCAGCGTGATCGAGGCCGGCGCGTAGGGGTCGTCCCGCGCCTCCATCAGCGCGGTCGCCGCGAACACCGGCACCGCCGGCTGGCACACCGCGATGACATGTGTGTCGCCGCGCAGGAAATGGAGCATCGAGACGATGTAGTCGATGAAATCGTCGAGGTCGAAGAGCCCCTCGGAGGCCGGCACCATCCGCGCGTCGGCCCAGTCGGTGATGTAGACGTCGTGGCGCGGCAGCAGCGTCTCGACCGTGCCGCGGAGGAGCGTGGCGTAGTGGCCGGAGAGCGGCGCGACCAGCAGCACCTTCGGCTGCTCGCCGAGCCGCTCGTGGAGCGGCTTCTCGAAATGGATCAGCCGGCAGAACGGCCGCTGCCACACCACCGCCTCGCGCACCGGCACGCGGCCGATCGAGGTGTCGACGGAAGCGATGCCGAACTCGGGCTTGCCGTAGCGACGCGTGGTGCGCTCGAAGAGGTCGAGCCCGGCCTGGACGTTCTTGCCGAAGGGCGTCTGGCCGAAGGGGTTCAGCGGGTTCTTGAGCGAGAGCCGGGCCATGTCGGCGGCGGCGCGCCACGGAGCCAGGATCGCGTGCTGCCACTCGTAGAGCTGGTAGTAGCTGGACAAGCCCGGATGCGCCCCGTGACGTCAGCGCTTGTGCGCTGCAGCAATCATGGACCGGCCGGCGCGACTCCGCAAGCGCTCATGGACGTAACCCGCTGATCGGACTGGATTCCGGTGCCGTCACTCACCCAGCGAGAGGAGCGTCCCCGCCCGCCTTGCGCTGTCGAGGAGGCGGATGAAGACGAAGCCGGCGACGAGGATGAACAGCCCGTTGATGGCGAGCGCGCGGATCATGAGGTCGGCGCGGAAATTGCCCTCGAACATCAGCGCCCGCATCCCTTCGAACACATAGGTCGGCGGCAGCGACCAGGCGACGAAGCGCAGGAACTCGGGCAGCGTCTCGACCGGGTAGAACACGCAGCAGACCGGGAGGATCAGGAACATGATCGTCCACGCGAACCCCTCCGCGCCGAGCCCGTTGCGGAGCACGAGCCCGCTGACCAGGATGCCGACCGCCCAGGCGGTGAGGAGGAGGTTGGCGAAGAAGGCGCCGAGCGCGAGGCCGAGACGCCAGAGGTTGAACCCGAAGAACCAGATCGCGAGGAGCGTCACCGGCAGGATGCCGATCGCGAGGCGGATCACCGAGACGCTCATCAGCGCCACCAGGAGCTCGCTCCGCTTGAGCGGGCTGATGAGGAGGTTGGCCATGTTGCGCGACCACATCTCCTCGAGGAAGGAGACCGAGAAGCCGAGCTGGCTGCGCACCAGGATGTCCCAGAGGAGGATCGCGCCGATCAGCGTCCCGCCGGCCTGCGCCAGCATCCCGGATTGCTGGTTGAGGTAGCTCTGCAGGAAGCCCCACATCACCATCTGCACCAGCGGCCAGTAGATCACCTCGAGGACCCGCGGCCAGGACGAGCGGAGGAGATAGACGTGCCGGAGCACCAGCGCGCCGACCCGGCTCGGCGAGAAGCCCTGGTAGCGGACGGCGTCCTCACGGAGCGGGGCGTTCATTTCGCCCCCGCGAGCTCGGCGGCGGCGCCGCGGTTGCGGGCGATGTCGAGGAACACGTCCTCCAGCGTGTCGCGGCCGTAGCGGGCGAGAAGCTCGGCCGGCGCGCCGCGGTCAACGATCAGCCCCGCTTTCAGCATGATGACGTCGTCGCACATCCGCTCGACCTCGTGCATGTTGTGCGAGGCGAGCAGGATCGTCGCCCCGCGCGCGGCGCGGAACTCCTCGATCCGCGTCCGCGCCCAGTCGGCCGTGTCGGGGTCGAGCGAGGCGGTCGGCTCGTCGAGGAGGAGGATTTCGGGCCGGTTGATGAGCGCCTTGGCGAGCGCCACGCGCGTCTTCTGCCCGGCGGAGAGCTTGCCCGCCTCGCGGTCGACGAACTCGCGGAGGTTCAGCTCGTCGGCCAGCTCCTCGATCCGCCCCTCGACGTCGCTGATCCCATAGAGCCGCCCGAAGACCCGAAGGTTCTGGCGCACCGTCAGCCGGTGGGGGAGGGCGACGTACGGGCTCTCGAAATTCATCCGGTGGAGCACGCGGTGCCGCTCGGTCCCGATGTCGTGGCCGAGCACGCGGATCAATCCCGAGGTCGGTAGCACGAGGCCGAGGATCATCCCGATCGTGGTCGTCTTGCCCGCGCCGTTCCCGCCGAGGAGCCCGGTCACCGAGCCCGCGCGGATGGCGAACGAGATGCCGCCGACCGCCGTGACCGACTTGTAGGCTTTGACGAGGTCAGTGACCTCGATCGCCGGCGCGGATTCGGGTGAAAGCATTGGAAAGGCTCATGGATTGGCGGCCCGAGCGGCCGCCGCCTCTATGCTATATAGGGAGGCATCGAGCGAGAGTACGAGATGCAGCTCCAACCCACCAACCCGCGTTTCCCCGAGGCCCTGCCGGGCAGCGTGCTCGCGCCGACCGGCTTCGCCACGCGGCGCCTCAAGCTCCACACCCTCATCCAGCTGCGCTGGCTGGCGGTGACCGGGCAGACCATCGCGGTGCTGGTGGTGGCGCTCTTCATGCGCTTCGACCTGCCGATCGCGCTCTGCTTCACGGTCATCTTCCTCTCGGCCGGCCTCAACCTCTTCCTCAAGGTCCAGTATCCGGCGACGCTCCGCCTTAGGCACGGCTGGGCGACCCTCCTTCTCGCCTACGACATCGTCCAGGTCGGGGCGCTCCTCTTCCTGACGGGCGGCCTCGAGAACCCGTTCTGCTTCCTCATCCTCGTGCCGGTGATCGTCTCGGCGACCACGCTCGAGCCGCGCCACACCGTGATCCTCGGCGCGGTCGCGCTGGCGGTGACGAGCCTCCTCGCGCTGCCGGTCCATTTCCCGCTGCCCTGGTGGCCGACCTTCGCGCCCTTCAACCTGCCGCCCTTCTATGTCGGCGGGATCTGGACCGCGCTCGCCTGCGCGCTCGTCTTCATGGGCTTCTACGCATTCCGGGTGGCCGAGGAGTCGCGCCAGCTCTCCGACGCGCTCGCCGCGACCGAGCTGGTGTTGGCGCGCGAGCAGCACCTCACCGCCATCGACGGCCTCGCCGCGGCCGCCGCGCACGAGCTCGGCACCCCGCTCGCCACCATCGCGCTGGTTGCCACCGAGATCGAGCGCGCGCTCCCGCCGGACAGCCCGCTCGCCTCCGACGTCGCGCTCCTCAAGAGCCAGACCCAGCGCTGCCGCGAGATCCTCGGCAAGCTCACCTCGCTCTCGCTCGACGCCGACTGGCGCGACGCCCGCCACCCGCTTTCCGCGCTGCTGGACGAGGTGGCCGAGCCGCATCGCGCGCTCGGCTTCAACATCCGCGTCGAGCTCCTGCCCGGTCCCGGCGGCGAGCCGACCGCGGCCCGCAACCCGGCGATCCTCTACGGCCTCGGCAATCTCGTCGAGAACGCGGTCGATTTCGCCGAGCACCTCGTCGAGGTCTCCGCCCGCTGGACCGACGAGACCGTCACGATCACCATCATGGACGACGGCCCCGGCTTCGCCGACGAGATCATCGACCATATCGGCGAGCCCTACGTCACCACCCGCCGGACGGCCGAGGAGGGGACCGAGGAATCGGCCGGGGGGCTCGGCCTCGGCTTCTTCATCGCCAAGACCCTCATCGAGCGGACGGGCGGCGAATTGGAGCTTTCCAACCGCTCGCCGCCGCAGAGCGGGGCTATAATTCGCATCCGCTGGCCGCGGGCGGCCCTTGCCAACCCCGCTGAGGCCGTTAGGGATCGGGAACGGTCGGGTTCCGCCATCTCTTGGCGTTCGCCGCGGAAACCCTTATTTGGGAGGCATCATGGCCGAGGACGTTTTGCACGGCTTACCGGCTGATACCCCAGGGGAAAACCGGATGCTGCTGATTGTCGATGATGACCGCGCCTTCCTGCAGAGGCTGGCCCGGGCGATGGAAACCCGTGGATTCGTGGTCTCGACGGCCGAATCCGTCTCCGAAGGCGTGCGCGCGGTGGACGCCAATCCGCCCGCCTACGCGGTCGTGGACATGCGCCTCGAGGACGGCAACGGCCTCGACGTGGTCGACGCCCTGCGCCGGAAGCGCCCGGATTCGCGCGCCGTCGTCCTCACCGGCTACGGCAACATCGCCACCGCGGTGACCGCGATCAAGCTCGGCGCGCTCGACTATCTCGCCAAGCCGGCCGACGCCGACGACATCTACCAGGCGCTGACCCGCGACCCCTCGCAGAAGCCGCAGCCGCCCGAGAACCCGATGTCGGCCGACCGCGTGCGCTGGGAGCACATCCAGCGCGTCTACGAGCTCTGCGACCGCAACGTCTCGGAGACCGCGCGCCGCCTCAACATGCATCGCCGCACCCTTCAGCGCATCCTCGCCAAGCGCGCCCCGCGCTAGCCAGCTCGGTTCACGGTAGCCTCAAGCCTTAACCTCCCCGCAAGCGGGAGGTTAAGGTCGAGCTAGGTGGCCGCGCCGTCCATGTAGCGCCGCGCGCTCTCGATGACGGCCTTGCCGGTCGCGCTGAGGCGGCCATGCGCGGCGATCGTGCCGAACCCGTCCTGGAACGAGTTCCGGTCGTAGTCGAGCGCCGAGCGGATCGCCGCCTCCTGCGGCGTGCCGAGCGCGCCCGGAAGGTACTGCGCTGCCGCGTAGTGCATGCGCGCCGCCACGAACGTCGCGTGGTAGATGCCGTCCATCGGCCGCGGGTCGTCGCGGAAGGGCGAGGTGAAGCGCTCGCTGTCGGGGTTGAGCACCAGTGGCTCGTCGACCGCGAAGCCGAAGAGGAGGCTGTGTGCCGCCTCGTGCGCCAGCGTCTCGACGAGCGAGACCGCCGTCGTCGAGCTCGCCGGATTGATGAAGAGCGCGCCCCAGAGGAGGAACGAGGAGCCGCCCGTGAAGCTCGACTCGGTGAGTCCCGACCGACCGTCCGCGAGCACGATCTCCGAGACCAGCGCGTCGAACTCGGCGCGGAGGCGCGGCGCGCCGTCCTTCATCAGCGCCAGCGCCTCCTCGAGGCGGGGACGGAACGCGGCCACCGCCTCGGCCGACGGCGCGGTGAAGGCGAACGGCGACACCGGGTCGGTGTCCATCATCCGCCCGTAGCGGCTGGCGTTGCCGGCGCCGAGATCGGCGTCGTCGAGGACGATCACACGCTGCCGGTCGCCCGGGATCGGCCGCTCGAGAAGGATAGCGTCGATGAGCGCCTGCGCCTCGGCGAGCCGGTCGGCGAGGATCGCGTCGACGAGGTCGTAATAGAGCGCGAAGACCAGCGGCCGGAAACGCTCCGCCCCGCGAAGCCCGGCGAGGAGCCGCTGCGCTAGGCCCTCGTCGATCCGCAGCGCCTCGCGGCTCTGCTCGAACACATGCTCGAGGCTGTCGGCGAGGCGCGCCCGCATCCGGAGATCGAAGGACCGCGCCCGGCCGGCGTCGGGCAGGAAGTCGAAGCCGGCCGCACTGGCACCGGCCGGCCCGGACGCGATCACGTCAGAAGCGGTGCTCAAAGCCTGGCGAGGCCCTTAGGCGCCGCCACCGCCGCCGCCGCCACCCTTGCCGCTGTCGCCGATCTTGGCCATCGTCGCGCGGGTCTGGCTGCCGCCCATCAGCTTGGCGCGGTCGAGGACCACGGTCGGCGGGGCCTTCGCGGGATCCTTGCTGCCCCCTCCGATCTTGGCCATCGTCGCGCGGGTCTCGCTGCCCCCGCCCATCAGCTTGGCGCGGTCGAGCACAACCGTCGGCGCGGTCTTGGCCGGGCCTTTGTTGACCTGGCCGATCTTGGCCATCGTCGTCCGGGTCTCGTTGGTGCCGCCCATCAGCTTGGAACGATCGAGCGCGATCGTCGGCGCGGCCCCGATCGGCCCCTTGGCGACGACGCCGATCTTGGCGCCCCGGGTCGCCGTCCCTCGGCTCAGGACCTTGCTTCCGTCCAGCTTGATCATCCGATCCCCTCGCTTGTTACCCGGCCGGCACGGCCCGGCCTGAGTCTTGACTGTGGAACTCGCGCGGCAGCCTATCACTCTGCCCCGCCGGCGGTCGATTTGCGAAGCGCTTTTTTCCATGCTGTGTCGGAGATGCATCATCGGATTCCAGCGCGCTCCATGCTGATCTTCGTCACCGCCACCGGCCACGAGTTCACCAACCGCAAGGCGCTGCGCGAAGAGGGGGCGCCCCGCTCGGTCCGCACCTCCTACGCGAGCCTTCTCAATACCGCCCGGCTCGCCCGCGGCACCTATATCTTCACCGATTTCGACCGCCTCGGCCCGCGCGAGCTCCAGTTCGCCGCCGAGCTCTACCGCAAGGTCGCCGCCGCCGGCTGGCCGGTCGCCAACGATCCGGCCCGCGTCCGCCAGCGCTACGCCATGCTGCGCCACCTCCGCGCCGCCGGCATCAACGGCTTCGGCGCCTATCGCCTCGAATCGGGCGAGATGCCCGAGCGCTATCCGGTCTTCCTCCGCAACGAATGCGATCATTTCGGGCCCCTGACCGATCTTCTCCCCGACCGCGAGGCGATGCTCGAGGCGGCCGGGAAGCTGATCGCCGCCGGGCACCCCGAGCGCAATCTCATCGCCGTGGAATATGCCGCCGAGCCGATCGGGCCCGACCTCTATCGCCGCCTCGGCGCTTTCCGCATCGGCGACCGCATCGTGCCGACCGTGTCGGCCCACGAATTGCACTGGAAGGCCAAGCGCGGCACCAAGGGCATCGCCCGCCAGTCCGACTACGACGAGGAACACGCCCATGTCCGCGACAACCCCTTCCGCGAGGCGCTGATGGCGGCGTTCGAGGCCGCGCGCATCGACTATGGCCGCGCTGATTTCGGCCTCGTCGGCGGCCGCGTGCAGATCTACGAGATCAACACCAACCCCGCGCTGGGCGACGGGGTGAGCGACCATCCCTTTCCGATCCGCAACGAGAGCCTGAGGCTCGCCCGCCGCAACTATGTCGAGGCGCTCGCCGCCATCGACGTGCCGGTCGGCGGGCCGGAATGGATCAGCTTGAGCGGCAGCTCGCTCCGGGAACGCGCCGCCTGGCGCCTCCGCCGCCTCCGCGGCCGCCTCAAGTTCGAGTAGCCCGGAGCGGGACGGGACTGAGATAACCTCCCCCTCGAGAGGAGGTCGGAGGTGCGAGGCCTATGGCCGAGCAGCTTCGGGAGGGGGCACGACGGTTCCCACCCGCACAGTGCAGGCCGAGAGGTCGATGCCCCCTTGTATGGGGATGCGGGTTTAGATTGAGGGAGCGACCGGTCCGGGAAGCAACCCGGACCGGTCGGTCGGCGCTCGGATCGTCACCCCCAGAGTCTTGAGGACTGTTCGGGAGCGGGATCGTC
>JADYYB010000198.1 GCA_020853895.1 Bauldia sp. | reverse complement strand
TTCGGTCGCTTTCGGGGTTGACGCCCTGAGGTCGAGTCAGTAGGTTCCGCGCACTTTCGGACAGGCAGTGGGTTTCTTTTTCCGCGGCGCCGAGCTGTGGAAGTCCAGAACCTAAACGCTGGCCGGTTACAGAATAAGTCTTTGAGGGACACGATCACGGCTCCGGCCGCGATCCTCTGTTTTGAAGGGGCCTTGGTCCGATGAGGGGCAAGGTCCTTCGCATGTTTGGCGCCGGCTGTCCCAAAAGGAACCGGCCGGGCGGAAGCCCGCAAGCTGAGGTTAGGAATGCCGACGATCAACCAGCTGATTCGGAAGCCCCGGGTCGCGCCCGCCCGCCGCAACAAGGTTCCGGCGCTGCAGGCCAACCCGCAGAAGCGCGGCGTCTGCACGCGCGTCTACACGACCACCCCGAAGAAGCCGAACTCGGCGCTTCGCAAGGTCGCCAAGGTACGCCTCCAGAACGGCTTCGAGGTCATCGGCTACATCCCGGGCGAAGGCCATAACCTCCAGGAGCACTCGGTGGTCATGATCCGCGGCGGCCGCGTGAAGGACCTGCCGGGCGTCCGCTACCACATCATCCGCGGCGTCCTCGACACCCAGGGCGTCAAGGATCGCCGCCAGCGCCGGTCGAAATACGGAGCGAAGAGACCCAAGTAGGGTCTCTTTGCGGAGTATCCCGGACAAGCGAGGCGAGGCCGAGCGCGATCCGGGATCTCGAGCAGAATAGGAAGAGCGTGGATGCCGGGACGAACCCGGTCACACGAAGAGAGAGAAAAGAGAAATGTCCCGACGCCATCGTGCCGAGCAGCGTGAGATCAACCCGGACCCGAAGTTCGGCGATCTCGTCGTGACCAAGTTCATGAACAGCGTCATGGAGCAGGGCAAGAAGTCGGTCGCCGAGAACATCGTCTACGGCGCCTTCGACGCCATCCAGTCCAAGAGCCGGCAGGACCCGCTCGCCGTGTTCAAGACCGCGCTCGACAACGTCATGCCGCAGATCGAGGTCCGCTCGCGCCGTGTCGGCGGCGCCACCTACCAGGTGCCGGTCGACGTCCGTCCGTCCCGCCGCCAGGCCCTCGCCATCCGCTGGATCCTCGCCGCCGCGCGCGGCCGCAACGAGAAGACCATGGTCGACAAGCTCTCCGGCGAGCTTCTCGACGCCGCGCAGAACCGCGGCAACGCCGTCAAGAAGCGCGAAGACACCCACCGGATGGCCGAGGCCAACCGGGCGTTCTCGCACTACCGCTGGTAAAGACCGCTTTCAGAGGCCACTACGATGCCACGCCAGGACAAGATCGAGGACTACCGTAATTTCGGCATCATGGCCCACATCGATGCGGGCAAGACGACGACTACCGAGCGGATCCTCTACTACACCGGCAAGATCCATAAGATCGGCGAGGTCCACGACGGCGCTGCCACCACCGACTGGATGGAGCAGGAGCAGGAGCGCGGCATCACCATCACCGCCGCCGCCATCACCGCCTACTGGAACGGCAAGCGCCTCAACATCATCGACACCCCCGGCCACGTCGACTTCACCATCGAGGTCGAGCGCTCGCTGCGCGTCCTCGACGGCGCGGTGGCGCTGCTCGACGCCAACCAGGGCGTCGAGCCGCAGACCGAGACGGTCTGGCGCCAGGGCGACAAGTACCACGTCCCGCGCATGATCTTCGTCAACAAGATGGACAAGGTCGGCGCCGACTTCTTCACCTCGGTCGAGCAGGTCAAGACGCGCCTCGGCGCCAAGCCCATCGTGCTGCAACTGCCGATCGGGTCGGAGGCGACCTTCAAGGGCGTCGTCGACCTCGTCCGCATGCGCGCCATCGTCTGGCACGAGGAGACCCTCGGCGCCAAGTTCGACTATGTCGAGATCCCCGAGGACATGAGGGAGATCTCCGAGAAATATCACGCGCAGATGATCGAGCAGGCGGTCGAGATCGACGAGGCCGCCACCGAAGCCTATCTCAACGGCAGCCTGCCGGACGAGGCGACCCTGACCGCCCTCATCCGCCGCGGCACCATCAAGAGCGCCTT
The DNA here is from genome assembly GCA_020853895.1 of Bauldia sp. GTDB lineage: Bacteria > Pseudomonadota > Alphaproteobacteria > Rhizobiales > Kaistiaceae > JADYYB01. The sequence continues at coordinate 16,288 of JADYYB010000198.1, read as the reverse complement.
CGTGCCGATCCTCTGCGGCTCGGCCTTCAAGAACAAGGGCGTGCAGCCGCTCCTCGACGCGGTCATCGACTATCTGCCCTCGCCGGTCGACCTGCCGCCGGTCAAGGGCTACGACGTCAAGACCGAGCAGGAAATCACGCGCGTCGCCTCGGACACCGAGCCGCTGGCCATGCTCGCCTTCAAGATCATGAACGACCCGCATGTCGGCTCGCTCACCTTCTGCCGCATCTATTCGGGCGTCCTCGCGCAGGGCGTCACCCTTCTCAACACGGTGAAGGATCGCCAGGAGCGCGTCGGCCGCATGGTGCAGATGCACGCCAACCGGCGTGACGAGATCAAGGACGCCTACGCCGGCGATATCGTCGCCCTGGCCGGTCTCAAGGAGACCACGACCGGCGACACGCTGTGCGATCCGCAGAAGCCGGTCGTTCTCGAGCGCATGGAATTCCCCGAGCCGGTCATCGACATCGCGATCGAGCCGAAGACCAAGGGCGATCAGGAGAAGATGGGCATGGCCATCCGTCGCCTGGCGCAGGAGGACCCCTCCCTCCGCGTCAAGACCGACGAGGAGTCCGGCCAGACCATCATCTCCGGGATGGGCGAATTGCACCTCGACATCATCGTCGATCGCATGCGCCGCGAGTTCAAGGTCGAGGCCAATATCGGCCAGCCGCAGGTCGCCTATCGCGAGACCATCACCCGCGAGGCCGAGATCGACTACACCCACAAGAAGCAGTCCGGCGGCTCGGGCCAGTTCGCGCGCGTCAAGCTGCGCCTCAGCCCGACCAAGCCGGGCGAGGGCTTCTCCTTCGAGAGCGAGATCGTCGGCGGCGTCGTGCCGAAGGAATACATCCCCGGCGTCGAGAAGGGCGTGGAGAGCGTCCTCGGCGCTGGCGTGCTGGCCGGCTTCCCGATCGTCGACATGAAGGTCACGCTGATCGACGGCGCCTACCATGACGTCGACTCCTCGGCGCTCGCCTTCGAGATCGCCGCCCGCGCCGCGCTCCGCGAGGGCATCCACAAGGCCGGCCCGAAGCTTCTCGAGCCGATCATGAAGGTTGAAGTCGTGGCGCCGGATGAATATGTCGGCGCGGTGATCGGCGACCTGAATTCGCGTCGTGGCCAGATCACCGGCACCGAGACCCGGGGCGTCGCCTCGGTCGTCAACGCCATGCTCCCCCTGCAGAACATGTTCGGCTATGTCAGCCAGCTCCGCGGGATGAGCCAGGGCCGTGCCCAGTACACGATGCAGTTTGACCACTACGAACAAGTCCCCCAGTCCGAGGCCGAGAAGATCCAGGCCAAGTTCGCCTGATCTTCACGCCCGCTGAGCAGTTGAAAGACGGAGAGCCCCGATGGCGAAAGCAAAGTTTGAGCGCAACAAGCCGCACGTGAACATTGGCACGATCGGCCACGTCGACCATGGCAAGACATCGCTGACCGCAGCGATCACCAAGGTCTTGGCGGAAACCGGCGGGGCGACCTTCACGGCCTACGACCAGATCGACGCGGCGCCGGAAGAGAAGGCGCGCGGCATCACCATCAACACGGCGCACGTCGAGTATCAGACCGAGAAGCGTCACTACGCGCATGTCGACTGCCCGGGCCACGCCGACTACGTGAAGAACATGATCACCGGCGCCGCCCAGATGGACGGCGCGATCCTCGTCGTGTCGGCCGCCGACGGCCCGATGCCGCAGACCCGCGAGCATATCCTGCTCGCCCGCCAGGTCGGCGTGCCCTCGCTCGTCGTGTTTCTCAACAAGTGCGACATGGTCGATGACCCGGAGCTTCTCGAGCTGGTCGAGCTCGAGGTCCGCGAGCTCCTCACCAAGTACGAGTTCCCCGGCGACACCACCCCGGTGATCCGCGGCTCGGCGCTCGCCGCCCTCGAGAACACCAACAAGGAGCTCGGCCACGACGCCATCCTCTCGCTGATGCGCGCGGTCGACGATTTCATCCCGACCCCGGAGCGTCCGCGTGACCAGCCCTTCCTGATGGCGATCGAGGACGTGTTCTCGATCTCCGGCCGCGGCACGGTCGTCACCGGCCGCGTCGAGCGCGGCGTGGTCAAGGTCGGCGAGGAGGTCGAGATCGTCGGCATCCGCCCGACCACCAAGACCACCGTCACCGGCGTCGAGATGTTCAGGAAGCTCCTCGACCAGGGCGAGGCGGGCGACAATATCGGCGCGCTGCTCCGCGGCGTGGAGCGCGAGGGCGTGGAGCGCGGGCAGATCCTCTGCAAGCCGGGCACCGTGACCCCGCACACCAACTTCAAGGCTCAGGCTTACATCCTGACCAAGGAGGAGGGCGGTCGCCACACCCCGTTCTTCACCAACTACCGTCCGCAGTTCTACTTCCGCACCACCGACGTGACCGGCATCGTTAAGCTGCCCGAGGGCACCGAGATGGTCATGCCGGGCGACGACGTGTCGATGGAAGTCGAGCTCATCGTGCCGATCGCGATGGAGGACAAGCTGCGCTTCGCCATCCGCGAGGGCGGCCGGACCGTCGGTTCGGGCGTCATCACCCAGATCATCAAGTAGCCGCGATACGTCGAGGGCCGGAAGGCCTGAGGAAGAAGAGAAATGAACGGACAGAACATCCGCATCAGGCTGAAAGCCTTCGACCATCGCATTCTCGATGCCTCGACCCGCGAGATCGTGTCCACGGCCAAGCGCACCGGCGCTCGCGTCCGTGGTCCGATCCCGCTGCCGACCCGCATCGAGAAGTTCACCGTCAACCGCTCGCCTCACGTCGACAAGAAGAGCCGCGAGCAGTTTGAGATCCGAACCCACAAGCGGCTGCTCGACATCGTCGATCCGACCCCGCAGACGGTCGATGCTCTGATGAAGCTCGACCTCGCGGCCGGCGTCGACGTCGAGATCAAGCTCTAGAGAAGAACGATGCGCTCCGGAGTTATCGCCCAGAAGCTCGGCATGACCCGCGTCTACACCGACGGGGGCGAGCAGGTACCGGTGACGGTGCTCAAGCTCGACAAGTGCGAGGTAGTCGCTCACCGCACGGTCGAGCAGAACGGCTACACCGCGCTCCAGCTCGGTGTCGGCCTCGCCAAGGTCAACAACATGCCGAAGGCCCTCCGCGGCCATTTCGCCAAGGCTTCCGTCGAGCCGAAGCGGAAGGTGGCGGAGTTCCGCGTCAGCCCCGAGAACCTCATCGAGGTCGGGGCCGAGATCACCGCCGACCATTTCGTCGCCGGCCAGTTCGTCGACGTCACCGGCACCTCGATCGGCAAGGGCTTTGCCGGCGTCATGAAGCGCTGGAACTTCGGCGGCCACCGTGCCACGCACGGCAACTCGGTCACCCACCGCAGCCACGGCTCGACCGGTCAGCGCCAGGACCCCGGCAAGGTCTTCAAGGGCAAGAAGATGGCCGGCCATCTCGGCGACGAGCGGGTCACCACGCAGAACCTCAAGATCGTGCGCACCGACGCCGACCGCGGCCTCATCCTTGTCGAGGGCGCCGTGCCCGGCGCCAAGGGCGGCTGGATCCTCGTCCGCGACGCCGTCAAGCGCGCGCTGCCCGACGGCGTTCCGACTCCGGGCGCTTTCCGCACCCGCGGCGCTGCCGCCACCACTGAGGCTCCCGCAGCCGAGAAGGGAGCTGAGTAATGGATATTTCGGTACAGACCCTCGACGGCAAATCGGCCGGTGAGGTCGCGCTCAAGGACGAGATCTTCGGTCTCGTCCCGCGCGTCGACATCCTGCAGCGCATGGTCCGCTGGCAGCTCGCCAAGCGCCAGGCCGGCACGCACAAGACCAAGACCCGCGCCGAGATCAGCGCGACCACCAAGAAGATGTACAAGCAGAAGGGCACCGGCCGCGCTCGTCACGGCGCCAAGTCGGTCCCGCAGTTCCGCGGCGGTGGTCGGGCCCACGGTCCGGTCGTGCGCAGCCACGAGCATGACCTTCCCAAGAAGGTCCGCGCGCTGGCCCTCAAGCACGCGCTCTCGACCAAGGCCAAGGACCAGAACCTCGTCGTCATCGCCGACACCGCGCTCGACGCGCCGAAGACCAAGGCCCTCAAGGAGCGCTTCGCCGCTCTCGGCCTCGGCAACGCGCTGATCATCGACGGGGCCACCGTCAACGACAATTTCCGTCTCGCCGCCCGCGGCATCGCCCATATCGACGTCCTGCCGGTGCAGGGCATCAACGTCTACGACATTCTCCGCCGGGAGAAGCTGGTCCTCACCCGGGCCGCGCTCGATGCGCTGGAGGCGCGCCTCGGATGACCGATCTCAGCCACTACGACGTGATCATCCGCCCGGTCATCACCGAGCGGTCGACCGCGGCCAGCGAGCAGAACAAGGTGATCTTCAACGTCGCCCGGACCGCGACCAAGCCTGAGATCAAGGCCGCGGTCGAGGCGCTGTTCAAGGTCAAGGTGACAGCCGTGAACACCCTCGTCCGCAAGGGCAAGGTCAAGCGTTTCCGCAACTTCAAGGGAACGCAGAGCGACACCAAGCGGGCCGTCGTGACCCTGGCCGAAGGCCAGTCGATCGACGTGACCACCGGGCTCTAGGACAGGCACGATGGCACTCAAGACCTACAAGCCGACGACCCCGGGCCAGCGTCAGCTGGTCCTCGTCGACCGCACCGGCCTCCACCGCGGCAAGCCCGTCAAGGGCCTCACCCACGGTCTCACCGAGAAGGGCGGGCGCAACAACTATGGCCGCGTGACGCAGCGCTGGCGGGGCGGCGGTCACAAGAAGACCTACCGCATCATCGACTTCAAGCGCCGCAAGCTCGACATCCCGGCGACCGTCGAGCGCCTCGAATACGATCCGAACCGCACCGCCTTCATCGCACTGGTGCGCTACGAGGACGGCGAGCAGAGCTACATCCTGGCCCCGCAGCGCCTCGCCGCCGGCGACCAGATCGTCGCCTCGGCGCAGGCCGACGTGAAGCCCGGCAACGCCATGCCGCTCGCCGCGATGCCGGTCGGCACGATCGTCCACAATGTCGAGATGAAGCCAGGCAAGGGCGGTCAGATCGCCCGCTCGGCCGGCACCTACGCGCAATATGTCGGCCGCGACCAGGGCTACGCCATCCTTCGCCTGAACTCGGGCGAGCAGCGGCTGGTCCACCAGTCGTGCTTCGCCACCGTCGGCGCGGTGTCGAACCCCGACCACGGCAATATCAGCCTCGGCAAGGCCGGCCGTATGCGCTGGATGGGCCGCATGCCGAGCGTGCGCGGCGTCGCCATGAACCCGGTCGATCACCCGCTGGGTGGCGGCGAGGGCCGCACCTCGGGCGGCCGTCATCCGGTCACCCCGTGGGGCAAGCACACCAAGGGCAAGAAGACCCGCGCCAACAAGTCGACCGACAAGTTCATTATGCGCAGCCGTCATCTGCGCAAGAAGGGTTAAGGGAGAGCCGCGTGACACGTTCTGTCCGCAAAGGCCCGTTCGTCGATGGCTTCCTTCTCCGGAAGGCAGACAAGAGCCGTGCGTCCGGCCGCGCCGAAGTGATCAAGACCTGGAGCCGCCGCTCGACCATCCTGCCGCAATTCGTCGGGCTGACCTTCGGCGTGCACAACGGCAACAAGCACGTTCCCGTGCTCGTGTCGGAGGACATGGTTGGCCACAAGTTCGGCGAGTTCGCGCCGACCCGCACCTATCACGGCCACACCGCCGACAAGAAGGCCAAGAGGACCTAGTTCATGGGCAAGCCGAACACCGAGCGGAGCCTGAAGGACAACGAGGCGCGTTCCGTCGCGCGGAACATCCGTGTTTCGCCCCGGAAGCTGAACCTCGTCGCCCAGCTGATCCGCGGCAAGAAGGTCTCCGCGGCCCTCGCCGACCTCACCTTCAGCCGTCGCCGCATCGCCGTCGACGTCAAGAAGGCGCTCGAATCCGCCATCGCCAATGCCGAGAACAACCACGACCTCGACGTCGACTCGCTGGTCGTTGCCGAGGCCTTCGTCGGCAAGGCGCTCGTTCTCAAGCGCTGGACGCCGCGCGCCCGTGGCCGCGTCGGCGCCATTCACAAGCCGTTCTCCAATCTCACGATTGTCGTCCGGGAAGTCGGGGAGACCGCCTGATGGGTCAGAAAATCAATCCGACCGGGCTTCGGCTCGGCGTCAACCGGACCTGGGACTCGCGCTGGTTCGCCCAGCGGGGCGAGTACGCCAAGCTCCTCCAGGAGGACATGAAGATCCGTGCCATGCTCCTCGAGGAGCTGAAGCAGGCGGCCGTCTCCAAGGTGGTCATCGAGCGCCCGCACAAGAAGTGCCGCGTCACGATCCACTCGGCGCGTCCGGGCATCGTCATCGGCAAGAAGGGCGCCGACATCGACAAGCTCCGCGCCAAGGTCAAGGCGCTCACCGACTCCGAGGTCCACATCAACATCGTCGAGGTGCGGAAGCCCGAGACCGACGCCAACCTCGTGGCCGCCTCGATCGCCCAGCAGCTCGAGCGCCGGGTCGCCTTCCGGAGAGCCATGAAGCGCGCCGTGCAGTCGGCGATGCGCCTCGGCGCCGAGGGCATCCGCATCACCTGCGGCGGCCGTCTCGGCGGCGCCGAGATCGCCCGCACCGAGTGGTACCGCGAGGGCCGCGTGCCGCTGCACACGCTCCGCGCCGACATCGACTATGGCGTCGCCACCGCCAACACCGCCTATGGCACCTGCGGGGTCAAGGTCTGGATCTTCAAGGGCGAGATCCTCGAGCACGACCCGATGGCCGCCGAGCGGCGCGCCACCGAAGGGTCCGATCAGGGCAGCACCGGTCGCCGTCGTGAGCCGGCCCCGGCCGGCGCCTAAGCGAAGCGAAGAACAAGAGTAGAGATCATGCTTCAGCCGAAGCGCACAAAATTCCGCAAGCAGTTCAAGGGGCGCATCCACGGCGTCGCCAAGGGCGGCACCACGCTCAATTTCGGCGCCTATGGCCTCAAGGCCATGGAGCCGGAGCGCGTCACCGCGCGCCAGATCGAGGCCGCCCGTCGCGCCATCACCCGCTTCATGAAGCGCTCGGGCCGCGTCTGGATCCGCGTGTTCCCCGACGTCCCGGTCTCCAAGAAGCCGGTCGAGGTGCGCATGGGCAAGGGCAAGGGCACGCCCGAGTTCTGGGCCGCCCGCATCAAGCCGGGCCGCATCATGTTCGAGATCGACGGCGTGAATGCGGAGACCGCCCGCGAGGCTCTGCGCCTCGGCGCCTCCAAGCTCCCGATCAAGACGCGCTTCATCCAGCGCATCGCCGAGTAGGGGTGAAGACGATGAAGGCTGAAGACGCTCGCTCGATGACCGCCGATCAGATCGGCGACGAGATCGCCTCGCTGAAGAAGGAGCAGTTCAACCTGCGCTTCCAGCGGGCCTCCGGTCAGCTCGAGAACACCGCCCGCGTTCGCCAGGTCCGTCGCGACATCGCGCGCCTCAAGACTGTTGCCGCCGAGAAGAGCTCGGCCGGCGCGAAGAAGTAGGAACGAGAGAAATGCCGAAGCGCATCCTCACCGGCACCGTAGTCTCCGACAAGGGCGACAAGACCGTCGTGGTCAGAGTCGAGCGCCGTTTCGCGCACCCCTTGCTGCAGAAGACCGTCCGCCGGTCGAAGAAGTATCACGCGCACGACGAGACCAACCGCTTCAAGGTTGGCGACCAGGTGCAGATCGAGGAGACCCGCCCGATCTCCAAGAACAAGCGCTGGGTGGTCCTCGACGCGGTCGGGACCTGAGAACGGTACGTGGCTGAGAGAGTGAAGTGAGGCACCCATGATCCAGATGCAAACCAACCTCGACGTCGCCGACAATTCGGGCGCGCGCCGGGTCATGTGCATCAAGGTGCTCGGTGGCTCGAAGCGCAAATACGCTTCGGTCGGCGACATCATCGTCGTCTCCGTCAAGGAGGCGATCCCGCGCGGCCGCGTGAAGAAGGGCGACGTGATGAAGGCGGTGGTGGTCCGCACCGCCAAGGACATCCGCCGTCCCGACGGCAGCGTCATCCGCTTCGACAAGAACGCCGCCGTCTTGATCAACAACCAGTCCGAGCCGATCGGCACCCGCATCTTCGGGCCGGTTCCGCGCGAGCTCCGCGCCAAGAACCACATGAAGATCGTCTCGCTCGCCCCCGAGGTCCTGTGATGGCCGCCAAGATCAGAAAAGGCGACAAGGTCGTCGTCATCGCCGGCAAGGACAAGGGCAAGACCGGTGAGGTCATCGCGGTCCATCCGGCCGACGAGCGTGCCGTCGTGCGCGGCGTCAACGTCGCCAGGCGCCACCAGCGCCAGACCCCGAGCCAGGAGGGCGGCATCATCGATCGCGAGCTGCCGATCCACCTCTCGAATATCGCCATTCAGGACCCCTCGGACGGCAAGCCGACCCGGGTGGGCTTTCAGATAGTTGATGGGCGCAAGGTGCGTGTCGCCAAGCGCTCGGGAGAACGCATCGATGGCTGAGAAAGCCCCGAAGGCCGAGAAGGCCAAGAAGCCGTCCAAGAAGGCGGCGGCCGCCGGCGAGGCGCCGGCCGAAGGCTCGACCGTGACGGTCGAGCTCGACGCCAACTACGCGCCGCGGCTCAAGACCTACTACAACGAGGTCGTGCGGCCGAAGCTCATCGAGGAGTTCGGCTACAAGAACCTTCACGAGGTCCCGCGCCTCGACAAGGTCGTGCTCAACATGGGCGTCGGCGAGGCGGTGAACGACTCCAAGAAGGTCACCTCGGCCCTCGCCGAGCTCGCCCTTATCGCCGGCCAGAAGCCGGCCGTCACCAAGGCGCGGAAGTCGATCGCCACCTTCAAGGTGCGCGAGGGCATGGCGCTCGGCGGCAAGGTCACCCTCCGCCGCATCCGCATGTACGAGTTCATCGACCGCCTCGTGAACATCGCTCTGCCGCGCGTCCGCGACTTCCGCGGGCTCAACGCCAAGAGCTTCGACGGCCGCGGCAACTACGCCATGGGCCTCAAGGAGCACATCGTGTTCCCCGAGCTCAACTTCGACGATGTCGACGAGGTGCGCGGCCTGGACGTGATCATTTGCACTACCGCCCGGACGGACGACGAGGCGCGGGCGCTCCTGCGCGGCCTCAACTTCCCGTTCCGGCAGTAGAAGGAAGGCTAGGACCAAGATGGCAAAGACGAGTTCGGTCGAGAAGAACAACCGCCGCCGCAGGATGGCCGCGCAGTATGCCGGCAAGCGCGCGGCGCTGAAGGCGATCGCCCGCGACCAGAAGCTGAGCCTCGAGGAGCGCTTCCAGGCGCAGCTCAAGCTCTCCAAGCTCCCGCGCAATTCCTCGGCCACCCGCATCCGCAATCGCTGCGAGCTGACCGGCCGCCCGCGCGGCTACTACCGCAAGCTCGGCCTTTCCCGCCTGGCGCTTCGTGAACTGAGCAATCAGGGCATGATCCCCGGCATGGTCAAGTCGAGCTGGTAAGGAGACTGCCCGATGACGATGACCGATCCGCTCGGCGATATGCTGACCCGCATCCGGAACGCGCAGAGCCGGAAGAAGAACAAGGTCTCGACTCCGGCTTCGAGCCTTCGCCAGCGCGTTCTCGACGTGCTGCAGTCCGAAGGCTATATCCGCGGCTATTCGGAGACCCGGCTCGAAGGTCAGCCGGCCGAGTTCGATATCGAGCTCAAATATTATGACGGCGAGCCGGTGATCCGCGAGATCGAGCGCGTGTCGCGTCCCGGCCGCCGGGTCTATGTTTCGGTGGATCGCATTCCCCGGGTCTCCAACGGCCTCGGTGTCTCGATCCTCTCCACGCCCAAGGGCGTGATGTCGGACAATGAAGCCCGCGAGCAGAATGTCGGCGGAGAAGTCCTCTGCCGCGTGTTCTAGGGCGCTAGGAAAGTCGAACGGCGATGTCTCGTATTGGTAAGAAGTCCATTCCGGTCCCGAAGGGCGTCACCGCCTCGGTCGACGGTCAGACGGTGACGGCCAAGGGCCCGAAGGGCGAGCTCGCCTTCCTCGTGCCGGAGATCATCGCCGTGGAGATGGCCGCCGACGGGGTCAAGGTCACCCCGCGCGACGACTCCAAGCTCGCCCGCTCGGCCTGGGGCATGTCGCGCACCCGCGTCGCCAACATCGTGACGGGCGTGCAGGGCGGCTTCGAGCGGAGGCTCGAGATCAACGGCGTCGGCTATCGTGCGGCGGTGCAGGGTCAGAAGCTGAACCTCACCCTCGGCTTCAGCCACGAGGTCGCCTACACGATCCCGAAGGGCATCAAGATCGAGACCCCGAAGCCGACCGAGATCGTGGTCAGCGGCGCCGACCGTCAGCTGGTCGGCGAGGTCGCCTCGCAGATCCGCAAGTACCGGCCGCCGGAGCCCTATAAGGGCAAGGGCGTCAAATATGCGGGCGAGCACATCGTCCGTAAGGAAGGAAAGAAGAAGTAGCCATGAGCACTGTCACGCGCGATCGCCGGGAGAAGCGGGTTCGCAACGCCGTCCGCAAGGCCGCTGGCGGCCGTCCCCGGCTCAGTGTCTTCCGTTCGGGACGGCACATCTATGCTCAGGTGATCGACGACGCCAAGGGCCACACCCTCGCCGCCGCCTCGAGCCGCGACAAGGATTTCGGCCGCAAGGGCAACGACAAGGACGCCGCCACGGCGGTCGGCAAGCTGGTCGCCGAGCGCGCCGCGGCCGCCGGCGTGAAGAAGGTGGTCTTCGACCGCGGCGCCTACCTCTATCATGGCCGGGTCAAGGCCCTGGCCGACGGCGCCCGCGAGGGCGGGCTCGAATTCTGAGCCGGATGAAACGATTGGATTTGGTGGAGCAGCATGGCCAGAGAGCGTGAACGGGAACGCGGTGGTGATCGCGATGAGCGCGACAGCGAGTTTGTAGACAAGCTCGTCCACATCAACCGCGTCGCCAAGGTGGTGAAGGGCGGCCGTCGTTTCGGCTTCGCCGCGCTCGTCGTGGTCGGCGACCAGAAGGGCCGCGTCGGCTTCGGCCACGGCAAGGCCCGCGAGGTGCCGGAGGCGATCCGCAAGGCCACCGAGGCGGCCAAGCGCGCGCTGATCCGCGTGCCGCTGAAGGAGGGCCGCACCCTCCATCACGACGTCGCCGGCCGTCACGGCGCGGGCAAGGTCATCGTCCGCTCCGCCGAGCCGGGCACCGGCATCATCGCCGGCGGTCCGATGCGCGCGGTCTTCGAGACCCTCGGGGTCCAGGACGTGGTCGCCAAGTCGCTCGGTTCGTCCAACCCCTACAACATGGTGCGCGCCACCTTCGACGCGCTCGCCCACGAGGACAGCCCGCGTTCGGTCGCCGCTCGTCGCGGCATGAAGGTCTCCACCCTTCAGGCCCGCCGTCGCGACATCGACTCGGAGGCCGCGGCCGAGGCCTAGGCCGAAGGTCGGGAGAGAAAGCACATGGCTACCAGGAAGAAGACTGAAGCCGCGACGATCACCGTCGAGCAGATCAAGAGCCCGCAGCGCCGTCCGGCTGTCCAGCGCCAGACGCTCATCGGCCTTGGCCTCAACAAGATCCGCCGCCGTTCGACCCTTCCCGATAATCCGGCCACGCGCGGCATGATCGCCGCGGTCCAGCACCTCGTGCGCGTGGTCGAAGAGTAAGGACAGACCCATGAAACTGAACGAGATCACCGACAATCCAGGCGCCCGCCAGTCGCGGAAGCGCGTGGGTCGCGGCATCGGTTCGGGCCTCGGCAAGACCGGCGGGCGCGGCGGCAAGGGCCAGAAGGGCCGTTCGGGCGTCGCCATCAACGGCTTCGAAGGCGGCCAGATGCCGATTCACCGCCGCATGCCGAAGCGCGGCTTCAACAACATCTTCCGCAAGGAATATGTCGCCGTCGGCCTGAACCGGCTGCAGCAATATGTCGATTCCGGCAAGCTCGACGCCAAGGGCACCATCACCGCCGACACGCTCAAGGCGGCCGGGGTGATCAAGTCGGCCCGCGATGGCGTCCGCATCCTCAACAACGGCGAGATCAAGGTCGCGCTGAACCTCGAGGTCGCCGGCGCGTCCAGGACCGCCGTCGAGGCCATCGAGAAGGCCGGCGGCTCGATCAAGATTCTGGTGGTGAAGGGCGAGGCCGAGGCTTCCTGAAACCGCGCCGCCGCCCCACATAACGAGGCGGCGTCAGGCGTTCAGCCGAAGCGGAGTAGCAAATGGCATCAGCGGCCGAACAGTTAGTCTCCAATCTCAATTTCGGCGCTCTCTCCAAGGCCGAAGCGCTCAAGAAGCGCATCTGGTTCACCCTCGGCGCGCTCCTGGTCTATCGCGTCGGCACCTATGTGCCGATGCCGGGCATCAACCCGGCCGCCTTCGCCCAGGCCTTCCAGAGCCAGTCGAGCGGCGTTCTCGGCCTCTTCAACATGTTCGCGGGCGGCGCGGTCGAGCGGATGGCGATCTTCGCCCTCGGCATCATGCCGTACATCTCCGCCTCGATCATCGTGCAGCTCCTGTCGAGCGTGATGCCCACGCTCCAGCAGCTCCGCAAGGAGGGCGAGCAGGGCAGGCGGGTGATCAACCAGTACACCCGCTACGGCACGGTCGTGCTGGCGGTGCTGCAGTCCTACGCCATCGCCATCGGTCTCGAGGGCGGCGGCAACATTGTCACCGATCCGGGCATGTTCTTCCGCATCACCACCGTCGTCACGCTCACCGGCGGCACGATGTTCCTGATGTGGCTGGGCGAGCAGATCACCGCCCGCGGCATCGGCAACGGCATCTCGCTCATCATCTTCGCCGGCATCGTCGCGGGCATCCCGGCGGCCATCGCCGGTACCCTCGAGCTCGGCCGCCAGGGCGCCATCTCGACGGTCGTCATCCTCGCCGTGATCGCCGTCGCGGTGGTCGTGATCGCCTTCATCGTCTTCATGGAGCGCGCCCAGCGGCGCCTCATCATCCAGTATCCGAAGCGCCAGGTCGGCAACCGGATGTTCCAGGGCGAGTCCTCGCACCTGCCGCTGAAGCTCAACACCGCCGGCGTCATTCCGCCGATCTTCGCGTCCTCGCTTCTCCTCCTGCCGGCGACGGTCGCCAACTTCACCACCACCGGCGGGACCGGTCCGGCCTGGCTCGCCACCATCACCGCGCTCCTGGGCCACGGGCAGCCGCTCTACATGCTGCTCTACGCCGTCCTCATCGTCTTCTTCGCCTTCTTCTACACGGCGATCGTCTTCAACCCGAAGGACACCGCCGACAACCTCAAGCGCCATGGCGGCTTCATCCCCGGCATCCGCCCGGGCGAACGCACCGCCGAATACATCGACTACGTGCTGACCCGCGTCACGGTAATCGGCGCGCTCTACCTCGTCCTGGTCTGCATGCTGCCCGAGTTCCTGATCTCGGCGACCGGCGTGCCCTTCTATTTCGGCGGCACCTCGCTCCTCATCGCTGTCAGCGTGACCATGGACACGGTCGCGCAGATCCAGGGTCATCTCCTCGCCCATCAGTACGAGGGCCTGGTCAAGAAGGCCAAGCTGCGAGGCAGTAGGCGATGAGGCTGGTCCTCCTCGGCCCGCCGGGCGCGGGGAAAGGAACGCAGGCCGATCGGCTGGTCGAGCGCCACGGCATCGTGAAGCTCTCGACCGGCGACATGCTGCGGGCGGCCATTGCCGGCGGCACCGAGCTCGGCAGGAAGGCCCAGCCGATCATGGACCGCGGCGACCTCGTGCCCGACGCCCTCGTCATCGGCATCATCGGCGACCGCCTCGCGGAGCCCGATGCCCGGCGCGGCTTCGTCCTCGACGGCTTCCCGCGCACCGTCGCCCAGGCCGAAGGCCTGGCCGAGCTCCTCGAGAGCCGCGGCCTCGCGCTCGACGCCGTGATCGAGATCGAGGTCGACGAATCGGCCCTTCTCGACCGCATCCAGACCCGTGCGCGGGAGAGCGCCGTCGCCCGCAGCGACGACGATCCGGAGGTCGCCAAACGCCGTTTTGCGGTCTACCGGGAGCAGACAGCCCCGGTTTCCGGCCATTATCGGGCCAAAGGCATGCTGAAAACGGTCGATGGCATGCAGTCCATCGAGGAAGTATCCGCGGCGATCGAGCGCGCTTTGCTTGTCCCCACGGGTGCGCCTAATCGTCCCAGGAATGGTTGACGCGGGCGCCCAACATGAATATCTACAGCCTTCATTCTTGGCTTCGGAAGTCCCTGGTGCCGGTCAATGCCCGGTAGCGGGGACCTTTGTGTGTTTCCGGCTGGGACCAGGCTTTCCGGCTGGATTGGGAGATAGACTCGCGTGGCACGTATCGCAGGCGTGAACATTCCGACCAACAAGCGCGTCGTCGTCGCGCTTCAGTACATTCACGGCATCGGTCCGAAGAATGCCCGCGACATCGTCGCCAAGGTCAACATCCCCGATGAGCGCCGGGTCAACCAGCTGACCGATTCCGAGGTCGGCCAGATCCGCGAAGTGATCGACCGCGACTACGTGGTGGAAGGCGACCTCCGCCGCGAGGTCTCCATGAACATCAAGCGCCTGATGGACCTCGGCTGCTACCGCGGCCTCCGTCACCGCCGCGGCCTTCCGGTCCGCGGCCAGCGCACCCACACCAATGCCCGCACCCGCAAGGGTCCGGCCCGGCCGATCGCCGGTAAGAAGAAGTAAGGCTTGCGAGCGAAACGCGACTAACGGCCGTCAGGCGAGGGATTCGGGACTTACATGGCAAAAGATACGACGCGCGTCCGCCGTCGCGAGCGCAAGAACATCACCTCGGGCGTCGCCCACGTGAATTCCAGCTTCAACAACACCATGATCACCATCACCGACGCCCAGGGGAACACCATCTCCTGGTCCTCGTCCGGCCTGATGGGCTTCAAGGGGTCGCGGAAGTCGACCCCCTACGCCGCCCAGTTGGCGGCCGAGAACGCGGCACAGAAGGCCGCCGAGCACGGCATGAAGACCCTCGAGGTCGAGGTGTCCGGGCCGGGCTCGGGCCGCGAGTCGGCGCTCCGCGCACTGCAGTCCTCGGGCTTCACGGTCACCTCGATCAGAGACGTGACCCCGATCCCGCATAATGGCTGCCGCCCGCGCAAGCGCCGCCGGGTCTAAAGCTTCCGGGCCGCCGGCCCGCGCTGACGACATGCACAACCTGCCGGACTGGGCGTGGTGACGCGTTCCGCCCGTCGCGGCAGTGACCGACGAAGGAAAAAACCTTGATTACCAAGAATTGGCAGGACCTGATCAAGCCGAACAAGCTCGAGACGCAGGCTGGCGCCGATCCCAAGCGCACCGCCACCGTCGTTGCCGAGCCGCTTGAGCGCGGCTTCGGCCTTACCCTCGGCAACGCGCTCCGCCGCGTGCTCCTCTCCTCGCTGCAGGGCGCGGCCGTCAACGCCGTCCAGATCGACGGCGTGCTGCACGAGTTCTCCTCGATCGCCGGTGTCCGGGAAGACGTCACCGACGTCATCCTCAACATCAAGGAGATCGCCATCCGCATGCAGTCCGATGGCCCCAAGCGCATGGTCGTGCGCAAGCAGGGCCCGGGCGTAGTGACCGCCGGCGACATCCAGACCGTCGGCGACATCGAGATCCTCAATCCCGAGCTCGTCCTCTGCACCCTCGACGAGGGCGCCGAGATCCGCATGGAGTTCACCGTCAACACCGGCAAGGGCTACGTCCCGGCCGACCGTAACCGTCCCGAGGACGCCCCGATCGGCCTCATCCCGGTCGACAGCCTCTACTCCCCGGTCAAGAAGGTCTCCTACCGCGTCGAGAACACCCGCGAGGGCCAGGTTCTCGACTACGACAAGCTGACCCTGACGGTGGAGACCAACGGCGCCATCCGCCCCGAGGACGCCATCGCCTATGCCGCGCGCATCCTCCAGGACCAGCTGGCGATCTTCGTCACCTTCGAGGAGCCGGCCAAGGCCGCCGCCGAGGAGCGTGTTCCCGAGCTCGCCTTCAACCCGGCCCTCCTCAAGAAGGTCGACGAGCTCGAGCTGTCGGTCCGCTCGGCCAACTGCCTGAAGAACGACAACATCGTCTATATCGGCGACCTCATCCAGAAGACCGAGGCGGAGATGCTGCGCACCCCGAACTTCGGCCGGAAGTCGCTGAACGAGATCAAGGAAGTGCTCGCCCAGATGGGCCTGCACCTCGGCATGGAAGTCCAGAACTGGCCGCCCGAGAACATCGAGGAGCTGGCCAAGCGGTACGAAGAACACTATTGAAGCCACTCGCGGCCGACGGCCGTGAGCGAGGGAGTTAGCGATGCGCCACAGCAACACCGGCCGTAAGTTTGGCCGTCATTCGAGCCACCGGAAGGCGCTTTTCGCCAATCTCGCGGCCTCGTTGATCGTTCACGAGCAGATCGTGACCACCTTGCCGAAGGCCAAGGACCTTCGTCCGATCGTCGAGCG
>JADYYB010000197.1 GCA_020853895.1 Bauldia sp. | reverse complement strand
GATCGATCACGGCACCTGACAGGATATGGGCGCCGATCTCGCCACCCTTTTCGACGAGTGCCACCGACTGGTCAGGTGATTTCTGCTTGAGCCTGATCGCGGTGGCGAGCCCGCCGGGCCCGCCACCGACGATGACAACGTCATAGGACATAGTCTCTCGAGCTGTCTGCTCATCAGTCATGAGTAAAGTCCGTGTCATGAAATGAAATTAGTGCCCACGCCAGGTGCATGATCCGCGATATGCAACCCACCGCATTGCTGATCAGGGCCGGCGAGAAACCCTTTCAGAACGCGCGTGGCAACAGTGAGATCGGCGGGGTCGATATCCACCAGTTGTTCACCCTGGTAGCGCGACAGGTATTCAATCATCTGACGGCGCCGCTGATTTCCGGATTCCGTCAGCGCGAAACGGTGACCATCAAACAGTGCAACGTGGCCGTCAGCCAAGAACACGTTCAAGGAGTCTTCGACTTCGCGGCGGTCGAGATACATGCCCCTGGCGAGTTCGTCCGCCGTCAGAGGGGCCGACTGATGGAGGCCGGCGAGCACCTTGCTTCCTACCGGGGTGTAGCCCGCCACCGAGCGCCACCGCTCCAAATCGGCGTCTTCCTTATAGTGGGCCTTCGCAATCAAGGTCAGGAACGGCAATTCGTCGAGACCACGCTCTATACGCCTTTGGTCCCGCGCATTCCCTGCCACTTCGGGATGGTCCAGCATGATCCCGTATCGCCCTTGCGAAAAAGTCAGCGGGCTTCCCTCCAAGCGCCCGAAGTCGACGACCCGGCCGATCATGATGGTGTGGTCGCCGCCCTCGTACCGAGCCTCGCAGACGCAATCCAAATAGGTCAGCGCATCGTCGATCAACGGCGATCCCGTACGCCCACTGTGCCAATCCACCAGGCTGAACTTGTCGTCGCTGGCGCTGGCGAAAACCTGCGAGACGCCCACCTGATCCTCGGCGAGAATGTGTATCGCGAAATGCTCGCACTGTCGGAATGCTGCATGGCTGCGCGAGGTATGCGCGATCGACCAAAGTACCAGAGGCGGATTGAGGGATACAGAAGCGAAGGAATTGACCGTAACTCCGGCGGGGGCGCCCACCCCAGCTGTGGTTACTATAGTTACCCCCGTTGGAAAATTTCCAAGTGCGCGTCGAAATGCTCTAGCATCCGCGGCGGGGTCCCCGCCCTCTAGTATCAACCGTCTCTTGTCAGCCATCAACAACCCCGTCCTGCATTCATAATCTGAATTCAATTTAAGCGTTCGAGTACAGCACCCATTCTTTCCGCTTAAGCTTTCGCGCGTGCAGCACCCATTCTTTCCGCCTCGGAGTATGGGCCCCCGCCAAACCGCGACCGTCAGCTCATGTCCGGAACGCGCCAGCGTTTTCCAAATGCCGGACTGGGAAACGCTCCGTTGCCGATGCTCCCTTCTTCATGAATGTCCGGCCGAACGGGTCGAATGTGACCGTCCGAAAGTTGACGACAAACGGTCCGTATCGACGGATTGGCTCGAAGACCTTGCTGGCGAAGCCGATGGGATCATTCCCGCGGCGGTCACCACCTCAGAGCCGATCGGCCCGTCCCCCGGGGCTCTCAGAAGCTCTGCCTGCCGCTCTCGACTTCCTGGTTTGAGTTGACATTGCTTGCCTTAGCCCCTTTTGGCGCCAAAGCTGTTCAGGATCTGAACGACGGCGATGGACAGACCGACGATCACCAGGATGAGAGTCGAGACTGCTGCGAGCGACGGATCGATCTTGTAGCTCATTTCCTGCCAGAGCTGCTTCGGCAGCAGCGGCGTTCCCGCATCGGCGACGAAGAGTGCAATTGCTAGCTCATCCATCGCCTTGACGAAGGCGAAAAGGAACGCCGTCACCATCCCCGCCTTGAGAATGGGCAGGGTGATGCGCCGGAAGGCAACACCGCGAGTCGCCCCTAGCGTCCAGGCGGCTTGGTCGAGCCGCTCGTCGTAGTTGCGCAGCACCGCCATCACAGTGATTACCACATAGGGCAGCGAGAAGATGGTATTGCCTATGATGAGCCCGATGTTCGTGCCGACGAGGCCCACCTTCGCGTATAGATAGAATAGGCCTACGGCGACGATGATGTGGGGAAGCACCATGGGTAAGAGCATCAAGCTGAGAATAACGCTCTTCCCAATAACCCGTTGACGGGCCAGCACGAACGCCGCCGGCACGCCCAGGATCATCGATAGCGCAGCCGTTGCAAGTCCGACGCCGATTGAACGAACAGTCGCATCAAGCCAGACCGCGGACGAGAAATAGACTTGGTACCACTGCCACGTGAAGCCTTCAGGCGGCCAAGCAAGGAACCGATTCTCTGAGACCGAGATGGGAATGAGGAAAAAGGTGGGGAGCGCGAGGAACGCTATTCCGATGAGGCCGAGGATCCATAGCAACGATCGGCGTTCCTCCCCGAGACGCTGGCGGCGGTAAGGCAAGATCTTGCCGAGGAAGATTCCGGCATAGACCGATCCCCATCCGATCGCGGAGACAAGCTGCCGACCAAGGCCGCCAGGCAGCCTGCCGAACCCTCCCTTGCGGGTGCTGGCCCCTGCTCGAACTTCTCCGGTGAGGCTGGAGAGGCCGAGAGTACGATCAAAGACCACAACGACCAGAATGGTTGCTGCAAGGAGCACGACGCTCAGCGCCGCCGCGAACTCCCAATTCAGCGCCTCCTCGAGCTGGACGATAATGAGTTGTGCAAGCATGATATTAGACGGGCTGCCGAGGAGCTGCGGCGCGATGAAGAAGCCGAGGGCCGAGACGAAGACCATGAGACCGCTGGCCGCGACGCCCGGAAGAGAAAGCGGGAAATAGACCCGCCAGAAAGCCATCGACTTACGCGCTCCAAGCGTGCTTGCGGCGCTCGAGAGGCTGCGGTCGATGTTCAACATCACCGACAGCATCATGAGGATCGCAATCGGCATCAGAGCGTGGACCGAGCCGACCATGACACCGAAGAAATTGTAGATCAGGTCCAAAGGCCGCTCGATCAACCCAAGCGAGAGCAATGTCCGGTTGATCACGCCATGAGAGCCAAGGATCACCATCCAGGCGAGCACACGCACCAAAAAGCTAGTCCAAAGCGGCACCAGGATCCAGATCAACAGCGGATTGCGGTGACGCGCGGAGATGGTCGCGACCAGATAAGCAATGGGATAGCCGCCGACGATGCAGAACAACGTCGTCCACGCCGAATAGCTCAGCGTGTTGAGCACGACCCGGAAATAGGTCGGGTTGGCAACCAGGCGCTCATAATGGGCGGCGGTCGGGACACCCGTGTTATCAAAAAAGCTGAGAAAGAGAAGCTGCGCGACCGGAATCACGAAGACGATGGCCAGGAAGGCCACCGCAGGAACAAGCGGCAAATAGCGGGCAAGCATGCGCCTGTCGGCTCTGGTCGTCGGAAACTCGGTTGCTATCACCGTCATCGTCCAGCTTCCGCAGCTAGGTGCACCGTGTCGCACGCGTCCCAGCCGAGACGTATGGCCTCGCCCGGACGATGCGTTGTTCCCTTCTCTTCACTCCAGTTGACGGCGACCAGCCGCTCGCCGGTGACACTTCTAGCGACGTGTCGGCTAAACGCGCCGAGCATGATTGTATCCTCCAAAATCGCGTCGATGACTGTGTCAGCCCTTTCCGCCTCCTCCAGTATGCGAATGTTCTCGGGCCGCACCATGCATTTGCTGTTTGCTCGGTCGGATGCGGGAGCAATGAAGTTGGCATGGCCTACGAACTCGGCGGCGAAGACGCTACGCGGGCGGAAATAAATCTCTGATGGCGTTCCCAACTGGGCGATACCGCCGTCGTTCATCAGGCAAATGCGGTCGGACATTGCCATCGCCTCCTCCTGGTCGTGTGTTACGTAGAGGATAGTCGCTCCGAGTTCCTTGTGGAGACGCCTGATCTCCGTCTGCATGTCGTCCCGCAGCCTTTTATCGAGTGCGCCGAGCGGCTCGTCCATTAGGATGATCGACGGCTCGTATACCGAGCATCTTGCAAAAGCCACGCGCTGCTGCTGGCCGCCAGAAAGTTCACGTGGAAGTCGATCACCGACATGCGGCAGTTGTACGACCTCGAGCATCCGGGTGACTCGCCGGTCGATTTCGGCGCGCGGAAGGCGACGCATCTCAAGCGGGAAGGCGATATTTTGCGCAACTGTGAGATGCGGGAACAGAGCATAGTTCTGAAAGATCAGACCGACGCCGCGATCGTGCGGCGGCGTATCGGTGGACAGGCGGCCATCGATCCAGACGTCTCCCTGGTCGCAGGCCGTCAGCCCGGCGAGTATCTGCAAGAGCGTGGACTTTCCTGAACCGGAGGGGCCAAGCAGCGTAAGAAATTCTCCCTCCGGTACGTCGAGAGTAGTTGGCCGCAGAGCCCGGACTGGCCCGTAGCTCTTGGCGACCTGGTCTAATCTAAGTTTGGTCTTCATCGCATATCCTGCTCGATCGTGCG
>JADYYB010000196.1 GCA_020853895.1 Bauldia sp. | reverse complement strand
TGGCGAGTGGCGCGGCGCCGGCCGGGTCGGCGGTGCGCCTCTATGTCGACGACGCCTTCCAGGCCGAGGTCGCGGCAAACGAGGACGGGCGCTGGGCCTTCGTCGGCGAGCTTGCCCTCGAGGCGGGCGAGCACCGGCTGCGCGCTGACGTGCTGGCCAGCGCAAACGGTGCCGTCGCCAGCCGGGCCGAGGTCGCCTTCGCGGTCGTCGAGGCGATTGCGCAGCTCGACGCGGCGACCCCCGCGCCCGCCGGACCGATCGCCCAACCGCAAGACCCAGGCCCGGATTCACCGCTGGTCGGCGCACCGGCCGCACCCGATCGGGCCGCCCCGGCCTTGCCCGAAGCGGCGCCGGCGCCGCTTCCCGACACCGTCACCATCCGGCGCGGCGACAATCTCTGGATCATCGCGCGGCGGGTCTATGGGGCGGGCATCCGCTACACCACGATCTACGAGGCCAATCGCGACCAGATCCGCGATCCCGACCTCATCTATCCCGGTCAGGTCTTCATCCTCCCGCCGCCCGACCCGGCGTGGTCTCGCTGAACTGGCCCGGCCTAAGAACCGCTCATCCCCGCGAAGGCGGGGACCCATGCGACCTGGCGGAGCGCCTCGATTGGGCAGTCTTGCTGACGGTGGCCGGCCGAGCCCCGCTGGGTCCCCGCCTTCGCGGGGATGAGCGGGTTGGGATCTCGACCGCACTCACATGGAGCAAGCCGGGCTGGCATCCATCGCCCGCCGCTCCTATCTCATCTAGAATTCGTCCAGGGAGGAGGGCGCCGGCGTCGCGTGCAACGCTCCTTCCAGCCCGTCAACCTTCCGCACCCAACGACGCAAGGACCACGATGGCGGCCGCCCCCCAGCAGACCACGGAGACCGCCAAGCGCGTCTCGGCCGACCGCGGCCAGCTCCTCCGCACGCTGCGCAACCTCTGGCCGTTCATCTGGCCGACCGACCGCCGCGACCTCAAGATGCGCGTGGTCTGGGCGCTGGCCGCGCTGATCCTCGCCAAGATCGTCACCGTCTTCGTGCCCTTCTTCTACAAATGGGCGACCGACTCCCTCGTCGCGGCGACCGGCAGCGAGGCCACGGCCAACATCCTCGCGGTCGCCAGCGTCCCCATCATGTTCGTGGTCGCCTATGGCGTCGGCCGCGTGCTGATGAGCTTCTTCAACCAGCTCCGCGACATCGTCTTCGCCCGTGTCAGCGTCAACGCCGAGCGCGAGCTGGGCGTGAAGGCCTTCGTCCACCTCCACGGCCTCTCGCTCCGCTACCACCTCTCGCGCCGCACCGGCGGCCTCTCGCGCATCATGGCGCGCGGCGTCGGCGGGCTCGCCGCGGTCGTCCACGCGGTGCTGATGAACAGCGTCCCGACCGTGATCGAGTTCCTGTTCAGCGCCACCATCATCCTCTGGCATTTCGGCCCGCTCTACCTCGCCGTGGTCGCCGGCACGGTGGTGCTCTACATCGCCTTCACCGTGCGCGTGGCCGACGCCCGCCTCGCCATCCAGCGTCTCGAGAACGAGCTCGACCGCGACGCCCACACCAAGGCCATCGACTCGCTCATCAACTACGAGACGGTGAAGTATTTCGGCAACGAGCGGATGGAGACCGAGCGCTTCAACTCGGTCATGCGCCAGTACGAGGACGCGGCGGTGAAGAGCGCCACCACGCTGGCCGGCCTCAATTTCGGCCAGGCCGCGATCTTCACCCTCGGCATGACGGTGTGCATGGGCCTCTCGGCGGCCGCGATCGTGCGCGGCGAGCAGACGCTGGGCGATTTCGTGCTGATCAACGCGCTCCTCGCCCAGCTCGCCGTGCCGCTCAATTTCGCCGGCATGATCTACCGCGAGATCCGCCGCGGCCTGGGCGACCTCGAGGAGCTCTTCGGCGTCCTCGACCTCGATCCCGAGATCCTCGACAAGCCCGGCGCGAAGCCCCTCGACATCCGCGCCGGCACGGTGCGCTTCGAGAACGTCGACTTCCGCTACGATCCCGAGCGCGCGGTGATGTCCGATGTCAGCTTCGAGGTTCCGTCGGGACATACGGTCGCCATCGTCGGCCCTTCGGGCGCCGGCAAGTCGACCATCGCCCGGCTCCTCTACCGCTTCTACGACGTGACCGGCGGGCGCATCCTCATCGACGGCCAGGACATCCGCGAGGTCACCCAGGATTCGCTCCGGCGCGCCATCGGCATGGTCCCGCAGGACACGGTGCTCTTCAACGACACCATCGCCTACAACATCCGCTACGGCCGGCCGGAGGCGACCGAGGCGGAGATCCGCGCCGCGGCCGAGACCGCGCAGATCGCGCGCTTCATCGACTCGCTCCCCAAGGGCTACGAGACCGAGGTCGGCGAGCGCGGCCTGAAGCTCTCGGGCGGCGAGAAGCAGCGCGTCGCCATCGCCCGCACCGTGCTGAAGGCGCCGCCCATCCTCATCTTCGACGAGGCGACCTCGGCCCTCGACACGCGCACCGAGCGCGACATCCAGAAGGCGCTCGACCGCGTCGCCTCGGGCCGCACCACGCTGATCGTCGCCCACCGCCTCTCGACCATCATCCACGCCGACCAGATCCTGGTGCTCGACGCGGGGCGGGTGGTCGAGCGCGGCACGCATGCTGCCCTCCTCGCCGAGAAGGGCCTCTACGCCAGCATGTGGAACCGCCAGCAGGAGGCCGCCGAGGCGGCCGAGCGGCTCCGCCGAGCCGAGGAGGCCGAGCTCGCCATCGGCGAGGCCGCGCCGGTCGCCGCCAAATAGGCTCGCGGGTCTCCCGCCGTCGCGGATAGAATGGCGAGGATGGACGCCGCCGCCCCCACGCCGCCCGCCTTTCCGAGCATCCGCCGCGAGGCCTATCCGCTGATCGCCTGGCTCGGCTTCCTCGCGCTGGTCCTCGCCTGGCTGTGGACGCCGCTCTTCTGGCTCGGCCTCGCCGCGACGCTCCTCGCGATCTACGCCTTCCGCGACCCCGAGCGGATCGCCCCCGCCGATGCCGCCGCCGTGCTCAGCCCGGCCGACGGCCGCGTGAAGAGCGTCGACCGCGCCGTCCCGCCGGCCGAGTTGCAGCTCGGCAGCGACAAGCGCATCCGCATCGCACTCGCGGTCGGTCCGTTCGACGTCCGCGTCAACCGCGCGCCGATCGCGGGCACGGTCGCGCAGCTCGTCCATCGCCCGAGGAGCCGCGCCCGTCCGGCCCGCGGCGAGACGCGGGCCGATGTCGAGCAGAACGCGCTCGCCATCGTCTCCGGAAGGTCCTCGATCGGCGTCGTGCAGAACGGTGGTGTGGTCCCGCGCTCGATCCGCTCGCTCGTGGCCGAGGGTGACGCCGTCACCGCCGGCCAGCGCTTCGGCCTTCTCGCCTTCGGCTCCGAGGTCGACCTCTATTTGCCCGCCGACGCCGCCGTCACCGTGGTCGCCGGCCAGACGGCCCTCGCCGGCGAAACCATCCTCGCCCGCCTCGCCAAGTAGGACGCGGCATAGGACCACCAGACGCAGCCGTATCGTCCGCGTTTCAAGCGCAGCGGGGCGGCCGGCATTTCCACCGCCCCCTTGTGGGGCGGTCGAAACCGGCGTTTCAGCCGGTTTCGGGTGGGGGCTTTTCTCCGGTGGGATTTTAGAGCCTCGCTTGCCGCGAGGCCCCCTCCCGGCCTCCCCCACAAGGGGGGAGAGGATTTGCCATGCCGTCGCGTTCCGCCTCGCCGGGATTGCCAAATCGGGGCCGCGTTCACTACCTAAGTCTCGACCAGGGCCTGTCGGGGGAGGGCTCTCTGACGCGTTTCCGGAGTGAGTCTGGCCTCCCGCCGATGCCGTTAACCATCCTCAGCGTCGCCTTCCCGCTGGCGCCGGTCGCGCGCGACGCCCCCGGCACCGGCGAGCGAGTCCTCTCGCAGCTCGACGGAGCGCTGGTCGCTTCCGGTCACCGCTCGATCGTGCTGGCCTGCGAGGGCTCGGCCGCCTCCGGCGAGCTGGTGGCGGTCGCGCGAGCCCGCCGCCCCTATGACGAGCGGGCGCTGTGGTCGGTGCGCGAGGAGCACAAGCGCGCGATCCAGGGCATCCTCTTCCGCACCAAGGTGGACCTCGTGCACATGCACGGCGTGGACTTCGCGAGCTACCTCCCGCCGCCCGGCGTGCCGGTGCTGGCCACGCTCCACGCCCCCGCAGACTGGTACCCGCCCGAGGCCCTGCGCCCCGCGCGCCCCGACACCTGGCTCAACCCGGTGTCCGACGCGCAGGCCGCCGTGCTCCGCCCCAATCCGAAGCTCCTGCCGGTGGTGAGCCCCGGCGTCGCCGTCGCCGAGCGTCTGCCGCCGCACGCCAAGCGGCGTTTCGCGCTCCTCCTCTCCGATCTCGCGCCCGAGCACGGCATCACCGTCGCCATCGACGCCGCGCGCCGCGCCGGCGTCTCCCTCCTCATCGCCGGCGAGGTGCCCGGCGACGAGGAGCACGCGCGCTATTTCCGCGACGACGTCGCCCCGCGCCTCGACCGCCATCGCCGCTATATCGGCCCGATCGACGAGACGCGCCGCCGCCGGCTCCTCGCCGCCGCTCGCTGCCTCCTCATCCCCTCCCATGTCGACGACACCGCCGCCGAGCTCGCCCGCGAGGCGCTCGCCGTCGGCACGCCGGTGGTCGGATTCGCGGCCGGCCCGCTCGCCGGCACGATCGACCACGGCCGCACCGGGTTCCTCGTCTCCGACGACACCGAGATGGCCGGCGCGATCGCCACCGCCCCGGTCCTCGACAGCCACATTTGCCACCGCGTCGCCGGCGAGCGCTTTTCCCTCGCCCGCATGCTGGGGCAGTATTTCGACCTCTATTCCTATCTCGCCAAGCCGCGGGAATCGCTGATGGCAGGCCAGTGAACGAATCCGCCCCCGAGGGCGCGCGCCTCCTTCCGGCGCCGAAATCCTCCTCCGGCTGGGAGGACGAGCTCTCCACCGACTTCGAGGACGGGGCGCGGAAGCGTCTCCGCCGCAACCGCGGGCTCGCCACCGGGCTCCTCGCCGCCGCGGCGCTGATCTTCGCGGCGACGCTCTTCGTGCCCGAGCCGGGCTTCTGGGTGCTGCTCGTCCGCACCGCGGCCGAGGCGGGCATGATCGGTGGCGTCGCCGACTGGTTCGCCGTCACCGCGCTCTTCCGGCGGCCGCTCGGTCTCCCGATCCCGCACACCGCGATCATCCCCAACAACAAGGAGCGGATGGGCCGCGCGCTGGGGCGCTTCGTCGAGCGGAACTTCCTCACCCCCGAGGTGCTGATCACGCGGCTCCGCGACGCCAGGCCCTCGCGCCAGCTCGCCGGCTGGCTGGCCCAGCCGGGGAGCGCGGAGCTGGTGTCCGGCTCGATCGGCGCGACGCTCCCCTACATCGTCCATTCGCTGAACAGCCCCGACCTCCACGACTTCGCGCAGCGCACGATCGGCGAGCGCCTTCGCCAGGCCGACGTTGCCCCGCTCCTGGCGCGCGTCGTCCGCGCCGCGAGCCAGAGCGGGGAGGCCGACGCCCTCATCGACCGCATCATCGGCCTCGCCGAGACCTGGCTCAGCGACAACCGCCACCAGGTCGACCGCATGGTCCACGAGCGGAGCCACTGGTGGATCCCGAAAAGCGTCGACCGGCGCGTCGCCAATGCGCTGGTCGGCGGGGTGATCGACGTCCTTCACCGCCTCCGCGAGCCGGAGAGCGAGACGAGGGCGAAATTCCGCCTCGCGCTCGCCGCCCTCGCCGACGGGATCGAGCAGTCGCCGACACAGCGCGAGCAGATCAACGCCGCCAAGAACCGCTTCCTCGACGATCCGGAGATCCAGGCCTGGATCGGCTCGCTGTGGTCCCAGCTGGCGAACGCGGTGATCGAGGACTCGACCTCCGCGAACTCGGTTCTTCGCGACGGCCTCGCCCGCGGCCTTGCCTCGCTCGGCCGCGCGCTCGAGGCCGACGAGGCGATGCAGGGGCATGTCGACTCCGCCATCGAGCGCGGCGCGCTCCGCCTCATGGACTGGCGCGGGGAGATCGGCAAGTTCATCGCCGACGTTGTGAGCTCGTGGGACACCCGGACGCTCTCGCAGCGCCTCGAGCTGGTGGTCGGCAGCGACCTCCAGTACATCCGCATGAACGGCACCATCGTCGGCGCGCTCGCCGGCTGCGTGATCTTCCTCCTCAGCCAGCCCTTCGCCTGAGCCACCCCGCGGCAAAGCGGCCCGCTCTCAGGCTTTTGAACGAAACCGGCGGGCGCTCGGGTTGTCGGCGGCAGGACGCGCGGCTAACCCTCCCCAGCGTTCGTATAGATTTCTGAAGGGGAATTCCTGTGAGATTTTCGACCCTTATCGTCGCCGCCGGTATTGTCGGCGGTCTCGGCGCCGCTGCGCCCGCTTCGGCCCAGTCGAGCGTCTGGGACGGCGTTTATACCGCCGCGCAGGCCGAGCGCGGCGCGGGCGCCTGGGAAGGCAATTGCTCGGCCTGCCACGGCCCGTCGCCGAACCTGCAGCGCTTCGACAACCAGACCCTCGGCGACGCCTACACCTTCATCAGCACCAAGATGCCGGAGGGCGACCCCGGCACGCTCGAGCAGTCGACCTACACCAACATCCTCGCCTATCTCCTCCAGTTCAACGGCTTCCCCGCCGGCGAGACCGCGCT
>JADYYB010000195.1 GCA_020853895.1 Bauldia sp. | reverse complement strand
GCCGCCGCGTAGCCGCGGGGGAAGCGAGCCCTCAACCCGGAAATCCCCTCCCCGGAAGGGCGCGCGATCACCCGCAGCAGTCGGACGGACGACAGGCCACTTTGGCAGTCGCCGTCCGACTCTCTTTCACGTTCACCGCCCGGCGAATTGCCCGGTGGCCCGTCCTTGCCATGGCCGCATCGTCCGACTAGGGTCCGCGCCGTTTCCGGCCCTGCTAGAGTAATGGACAATGGCTTTTCTCGCCGACGCTTTGTCACGCATCAAGCCTTCCGCCACGATCGCCGTCACCAACAAGGCGCGCGAGCTGAAAGCGGCCGGCATGAACGTGATCGGGCTCGGCGCCGGCGAGCCGGATTTCGACACGCCGGACAACATCAAGGAAGCGGCCATCCGCGCGATCCGCGAGGGCAGGACCAAGTACACAGCGGTCGACGGGATGCCCGAGCTCAAGGCGGCGATCGCCGAGAAGTTCAAGCGCGAGAACAGGCTCACCTATTCCGCGAAGCAGATCACCGTCGGCACGGGCGGCAAGCAGGTGCTCTACAACGCGCTGATGGCGACTCTGAACCCGGGCGACGAGGTGCTGGTCCCGGCGCCCTATTGGGTGAGCTATCCGGAGATGGTGGCGCTCGGCGGCGGCACGCCGGTCGAGGTGCCGACAACGCTCGGCTCGGGCTACAAGATCTCGCCCGAGGCGCTCGAGAAGGCGATCACGAAGAAGACCAAGTGGCTGATCTTCAACTCGCCGTCCAACCCCTCGGGCGCCGCCTATTCGCGCGAGGAGATCAAAGCGCTGACCGAGGTGCTGCTCCGTCACCCGCAAGTGTGGGTGATGACCGACGACATGTACGAGCACCTCGTCTATGACGGCTTCCACTGCCACACGATCGCGGAGGTCGAGCCGGCGCTCTACGAGCGCACGCTGACCACCAACGGGGTCTCCAAGGCCTATGCGATGACCGGCTGGCGCATCGGCTATGCCGGCGGGCCGCAGAAGCTGATCGAGGCGATGGCGACGATCCAGTCGCAGTCGACCTCCAACCCCTCGTCGATCTCGCAATGGGCGGCGGTCGAGGCGCTCAACGGGCCGCAGGATTTCATCCCGAAATTCGTGCAGATCTTCAAGGAGCGGCGCGACCTCGTCGTCTCGATGCTCAACCAGGCCAAGGGGATTTCCTGCCCGCGGCCGGACGGGGCGTTCTATGTCTACCCGTCCTGCGAGGGGACGATCGGCAAGACGACCGCGAAGGGGAAGCGCATCGGCAGCGACGAGGATTTCGTAACCGCGCTCCTCGAGGAGGAGGGAGTGGCCGTGGTGCAGGGCTCCGCGTTCGGGCTCTCGCCGTTCTTCCGCATCTCCTACGCGACCGGCACCGACGTGCTGGAGGAAGCCTGCCAGCGCATCCAGAGGTTCTGCGGGGGATTGAGCTGAATCTCTCCTCCCCCTGAAGGGGGAGGTCGACTGCGAAGCAGTCGGGTGGGGGTACGTGCACCACCCGAGGTTCGGCAAGACGATGACTGACCCCCACCGGCGCTTCGCGCCACCTCCCCCTTTCAGGGGGAGGAAAAAATTCAGGGCTACAGCCAGCCGCGCTTCTTGAAGAAGAGATACGGCAGGAGGCCGGAGACGACCATCAGGAGAAGGGCCAGCGGGTAGCCGATGGTCCAGTGCAGCTCGGGCATGAAGTCGAAGTTCATGCCGTAGACCGTGCCGACCAGGGTCGGCGGGAAGAAGATCATCGCGGCGACCGTCAGCACGCGGATGACCTCGTTCTGCTGGATCGAGATGAGGCCGACCGTCGCTTCCAGCAGGAAGGTCAGCTTGTTGGCGAGGAAGTCGAGCTGGTCGGAGAGCGACTTCACGTCCCGGCTCATCAGCTTGAGGCGGCCGTTCTTCTTGTCGGCGGCGACGATCTCGGGCTTGGCCGGGGCCATGAACTGGATCATGCGCTCCATCGAGGAAAGGCTCTCGCGCGCCTTGGCGGTGAGGTCCGCCTGGTAGCCGAGCTCGGCCATGAGATCCTCGAGCGCCCCGCGCCGGGCGCGCGTCTGGCGGTCGAAGATGCGGCCGTTGATCGAGTCGATCGCCCCGCTCGCCTTCTCGATGACGTCGGCGGTGCGATCGATGATCGCTTCCCAGATGCCGAACAGTACGCTGAGCGCATCGCTGCACGGATAGTCGGGCTTGACGGCGCGGTTCATGAACTGGCCGAAGGCCTTGGACTCCTCGTAGCGGACGGTGGCGATCCGCCTGTTCGAGAGGATGAAGGTGACCGGCGAGAGGACGGGCTGGTTGCGGTGGACGCCGGTGAGTACGCTGGGGGTCATCACCAGCGCCTTGTTGTCGAGGTAGAAGCGGCTCGAATACTCGATCTCGCGCGCTTCCTCGGGCTCGGGGATGTCGGCCGAAAGCAGCCGCTCGGCGGCGGCGACCTCCTCGCGGCTCGAAGCCATGAGGTCGATCCAGATCGCTTCCGGCGGAATGCCGGTGGCGAGATCGACGGTCATCGGGACCGGGTCCCCGTTCAGGAGTTCGTAGGCGATCAGCATGTCCAGCCCCCGGGATCGCCCGACGCTAGCCCAAAGACGTTGGGAAAACGGAAACGGTGTCGCAGTCAAGGGTTTAGCCCCGGATCGCTTGTCGCGGACGCGGGAAAAGTCCAATTTTGGCCCGGGGGCGTGATGGATAAGCGGCTCAGCGAGAGGGACGAGGCGCTGCGGCGCACGGTCGGGATCGTCGCCGGGCTGAACCTTGCCTATTTCGGGGTCGAGTTCGCCGTCGCCATCGCGATCGGGGCGGTGTCGCTCTTCGCCGACAGCATCGACTTCCTCGAGGACGCCTCGGTTAACCTCCTCGTCTTCTTCGCGCTCCGCTGGTCGGCGCGGAAGCGGGCGCGAGCCGGGATGGCGCTGGCAGGCCTCATTCTGGTGCCCGCGCTGGCGACGCTGTGGGCCGTCTCGCAGAAGTTCCTCCACCCGGTCGTGCCCGACCCGTTCTCGCTGTCGCTGACCGGGGTGGGGGCGATGGCCGTCAACCTCACCGCCGCGCTCCTCCTGGTCCGGTTCCGGACGACCGGCGGGAGCCTTGCGCGCGGCGCCTTCCTCTCGGCGCGCAACGACGTGCTGGCCAACATCGCGATCGTCGCGGCGGCGCTGGTCACGGCGTGGATGCCGTCGATCTGGCCCGATCTCGTGGTCGGGCTCGGCATCGCGGCGCTCAACGCGGACGCCGCGCGCGAGGTCTGGGAGGCGGCGCGGGAAGAGCGGAAGGCCGCAAACCCTTGAGCGGAAAGCCTCCGCCGCGCGGGCTTGTCATCCCCACCTTTCCCTGAGAGCATCGGACCCCGGATACCGGTCGCGAGGCTGGTCCTCCGACCGGGAATCCCAAGTTCTAGGGAGGTTTCGGTCATGGGAGACGGCAATGGCAGAGTAGCCGGGCCGCGGTGCATCGCGCTCGTCGGTCCGTTCGCCAGCGGCAAGACTTCGCTTCTCGAAGCGATCCTCGCCCGAACCGGCGCGATCCCGCGGCAGGGCAAGACGGCAGACAAGAACACGGTCGGCGACGCCTCGGCGGAGGCGCGCGCCCATCTGATGAGCGTGGAAGCCAATATCGCCGAGACCGACTTCATGGGCGATCGCTTCACCTTCATCGACTGCCCGGGCTCGATCGAATACGCCTTCGAGGCCGAGGCGGTGCTGGCCGGGGCCGACCTCGCGGTGGTCGTGGCCGAGGCGGACGAGAAGAAGATCCCCGCCCTCCAGGTCATCCTGAAGACGCTCGAGGACAAGAAGATCCCGCGCGTCCTCTTCCTCAACAAGATGGACAAGGCCGACGGCAGCGTGCGCGACACGCTGGCGACGCTCCAGCCCGCGAGCACCACGCCGCTGGTGCTCCGCCACATCCCGATCTGGCAGGCGGGCGTGGTGTCGGGCTTCATCGACCTCGCGCTTGAGCGCGCCTTCGTCTATCGCGAGCACGCGCCGAGCGAGGTCATCGACCTCACCAACGAGGAGAAGGCGCGCGAGGCGACGGCGCGCTATTCGATGCTGGAGAAGCTCGCCGACTACGACGACGAGCTGATGGAGCAGCTCCTCGAGGACATCCCGCCGCCGCGCGACCGGGTGTTCTCCGACCTCGTCCAGGACCTTCGCATGGCGAAGATCATGCCGGTGCTGATCGGCTCGGCCGAGCATCAGAACGGCATCGGCCGGCTCCTCAAGCTGATCCGCCACGAGTCGCCGGGGATCGAGCAGACATGCGCCCGGCTCGGGCTCAACCCGGCCGCGGGCGAGACGCTGCTGCAGGTGATGAAGACCTTCCACACCTCGCATGCCGGCAAGCTCAGCATCGTCCGCGTCCTCTCCGGGAAGGTCGCCGACGGCGCCGAGCTGATGGGGCCGAAGGGACCGGCCGGCCGCGTCTCGGGCGTGCTGCGGGTCAACGGCGCGCAGGTCGTGAAGCGCGAGGCGGGCGTCGCCGGCGAGACCGTCGGGCTCGGCAAGCTCGACGCCGCGCCGACCGGGGCGACGCTCGGCACCGGCAAGAACCCGCCGCCGCAGCCGGTCAAGCTCGT
>JADYYB010000194.1 GCA_020853895.1 Bauldia sp. | reverse complement strand
TGCGCGCGAGGCCGCAGAGCAACACTTGACCTTCGACCACCACCTCACCCATCTGATCGTGCACGGCCTCCTCCACCTTTTCGGTCACGATCACATTGATGAAGGGGAGGCCGAGGTGATGGAATCGTTGGAGACTGCTATCCTCCGTGGTCTCGGTATTGAGGATCCCTATGCGGCGCGCGATTTCGGCGTCGCGGATGGTTGAATTTGTATGAGCAATGACAAGCCGGAGTCGGCCAAGAGCGGCGACTCCCAGAGTGAGCCTTCTCCCTTAAGTCCCGCCGGGGCCGCGCCGGAGACAAGCGGTCACCAGCAGGAGAATTGGCTCGACCGCATCAAGGCGGCCATCGGCCTCAAGGCAGCCTCCTCCTTCCGCGAGGAGCTCGAAGTCGCGCTTTCTGAGGCCGAGCCGGACGACGGCTTCACCGCGGAGGAGCGGACCATGCTCCGCAACATCCTCCGCCTCCGTGACGTGCGCGTCGCCGACATCATGATACCGCGCGCCGAGATCAACGCGGTCGAGTCGACCGCCACGGTCGGCGACCTCCTCGACCGTTTCCGCGAGTGCGGCCATTCGCGCATGCCGGTCTATCGCGAGAGCCTCGACGACCCGCTCGGCATGATCCACGTCAAGGACCTCATGGGGGTCGAGACCCGCATCCTCGCCGAGGCCACGAAGAACGGTGGCAAACGCTCGCGCGACCAGGCCGTGCTCGACCTCAAGACGCCGATCGCGAACCTCGATATCATCCGCAACGTCCTCTTCGTGCCGCCCTCGATGCCGGTGACCGCGCTCCTCGCGCGGATGCAGGCCGGCCGCATGCAGATGGCGCTGGTCATCGACGAATATGGCGGCACCGACGGCCTCGTCTCCATCGAGGACGTGCTCGAGACCGTGGTCGGCGACATCGAGGACGAATACGACGAGGACGAGAAGATGATCTCGGCCGAAGGGCATGGCGTGTTCGTCGCCGACGCCCGCGCCACCATCGACGACGTTCGCGAGGCCATCGGCGAGACCCTCGCCATGCAGACCGAGGAGGCCGGCGAGGTCGATACGGTGGGCGGCCTCGTCTATTCGCTGGCCGGCCGCATCCCCGAGGCCGGCGAGACGATCACCGCGCCGGGCGGCTACAACATCGAGATCATCGAGGCCGACAATGTCGGGGTGAAGCGGGTCAAGATCTCCCGCCCGCCGGCCGATCCGGCGAGCCTCGAAAGCCGTCCTGCCTCCGGCACGGCTTGATTTCGCTCTAGACTGCCTTCAATCCGCGTATCGACAGTCCCCGCCGATTCGGCGGCCGGAGCCCCCATGCATTCATTCGCCGACGCCGTGATCGTGCTGTGGGGCTGGCGGCGGGCGCTCGTCGCCTTCCTGGCGGGAGCGGCCTCGGCCTTCGCCTTCGCCCCCTTCGACCTCTTCCCCATCCTCTGGGTCACCGTTCCCGTCTTCGTCTGGCTGCTCGACGGCGCGACGGGCTCCGCGGCGCGCCCGCGCCTCTTCCGCCTCGTCCCGGCGGCGGTCGTCGGCTGGTGGTTCGGCTTCGGCTTCTTTCTCTCCGGCCTCTGGTGGGTGGGCGCCGCCTTCCTCGTCGAGGCCGAGCAATTCGCCTGGCTGATGCCGTTCGGCGTCCTCGCGCTACCCGCCGGCCTCGCCCTCTTCTGGGCCTTCGGCGCGGCGCTCGCCCGTGCGCTCTGGTCTGACGGCTGGGCGCGGCTCTTCGCGCTCGCGGCGGCGATGACGCTGGCCGAATGGCTGCGCGGCACCATCCTCACCGGCTTCCCGTGGAACGCCTTCGGCTATGCGCTGGCCGCCCAGCCGCTCACCATGCAGCTCGCCTCGGTGATCGGCATCTGGGGGCTGACGCTCCTCGCCTTCCTGATCTTCGGAGCGCCCGTCCTTTTCGTCGGCGGGCTCGTCACGGACCGGCGGAGCCGGTTCCTGGCGCTCGCCGCGATCATCCTCGTCGTCCTCGGCGGCCTCGGCTTCGGCGTTCTGCGGCTGCGCGGCGCCGAGGGCGCCTTCGTCGACGGCGTCCAGCTGCGCCTCGTCCAGCCGGCCGTCGACCAGCGCGAGAAATGGCAGCCGGGCAGCGCGGCGGCCATCATGGAGCGCTACCTCGCGCTTTCCGCCTCCGGCGAAACCCCGCTCGGCAGGGACGGCGGCCCGACGCACCTGATCTGGCCCGAATCCGCCTTCCCCTTCCTCCTCACCGAGCGCCCCGACGCGCTCGCCGCCATCGCCGGGCTTCTGCCCGAGGGCACCACGCTCATCACCGGCGCGGCGCGCGGCGAGCGCCCGATCGGCCCCGGCGCGCGGCCCATGCTCTTCAACTCGGTCTACGTGATCGACGACGGCGGCGAGATACGGGACGCCTACGACAAGGTGCACCTCGTCCCCTTCGGCGAGTATCTGCCCTTCGAGCCGGCGCTGAGCGCGCTCGGCCTCAGGCAGGTCGTGGATGCGCTCGGCACCTACAGCCCGGGACCGCGCCGGCGCACGATCGCGCTCGCCGACGCGCCGGCCTTCACCCCGCTCATCTGCTACGAGGCGATCTTCTCCGGCTCGGTCACCGAACCCGGCAACCGGCCCGGCTGGCTCGTGAACGTGACCAACGACGCCTGGTTCACCGTCAGCGGCTGGTGGTTCGACCTGCCCGGGCCCTATCAGCACCTCCGCCACGCCCAGCTGCGCGCGGTCGAGGAAGGCCTGCCGCTCGCCCGCGCGGCCAACACCGGCATCTCGGCGATCATCGATCCCTACGGCCGGATCGTGTCCAGCTTGGCCTTGGGAGAGGCCGGCGTGGTAGATGGTCCTCTGCCCGCGAGCCTGCCCCCGACGCTCTTCGCGCGCTTCGGCGGGGTGACTTTCTGGGCGTTGTTATTGGCCACTTTCTGCGTCGCCGTGGGTGAAGGATTTACCTTAAGATCGGGGAGACAACGGCAGCAATTGACTTAACTTGGTTGCAATAGCAGATATGGCTCGCGTTTCCGGGCGGCCGCACGCAATCTTGAGCGGCTTTTGTACGACG
>JADYYB010000193.1 GCA_020853895.1 Bauldia sp. | reverse complement strand
TCGGCGTGCTCGCCGGCGACACGATGCGCAGCGCAGCCGACCTCAACCTGCCGATGGTCGGCGTAACGCTCGTGAGCCGGGCCGGGTACTTCCGACAGGACATCGTCGAGGGCCGCCAGGTCGAGCGGCCAGATGTGTGGGACCCCGAGCGGTGGGCGCAGCGCTTACCGGCCAAGGTGGCCGTGGAAATCGGCGGGCGCGACGTCTGGGTCGGCGCATGGCTCTATCGCATCGAAGGCCATCGTGGCGGAACGGCTCCCGTGATCCTGCTAGACACCGACCTGGCGGAGAACCGCGACGAGGACCGCGCGCTCACACACTACCTGTACGGCGGCGACGAGAGCTACCGACTCCAACAGGAGATGGTGCTCGGCATCGGCGGCGTACGAATCCTCGGCGCACTGGGGCTTTCCATCCGCAAGTATCACCTCAACGAAGGTCATGCCGCACTTCTGACGCTGGAGTTGCTCCGCCGCTTTGCCCACGATCCGCGAGAGGCGGGTAGCACAGGAACTCACTACGACGTGGCCGCCGTACGTCGGCGCTGCGTGTTTACTACCCACACGCCGGTCGAGGCGGGCCACGACCAGTTTGGCTACGATTTGGCGAACCGGATACTCGGCGATTTCATCGAACCGGCAGAGCTTCGCAGGCTCGGTGGGGCAGATCGGCTCAACATGACGCGGCTCGCACTCAACTTGAGCGAGCACGTCAATGGGGTTGCGCGGCGTCACGCCGAAGTGTCACGCAGGATGTTTCCGGGCTACGAGGTTTATGCGATCACCAACGGCGTGCATCCCTGGACCTGGACCTGCGAAAGCTTTCGCCGGCTCTACGACGTCCATCTGCCGCGCTGGTGTCACGAGCCCGAACTGCTGGTGCGCGCCGATCGCATTCCGGACGAGGAGCTTCTGCGCGCGCACGCCGAAGCGAAGGCCACGCTGATCGAGCGCATTCGCCATTTCGGCGTGTCCCTGGAAGCCAGTCTGCCAGTGATTGGATTCGCCCGGCGCATGACGCACTACAAGCGAGCCGATCTGCTGTTCTCGGATGTCGAACGCCTGAAGTCGATCGCACACAAGCAACCATTCCAGGTCGTGCTGGCAGGCAAAGCGCATCCGCGCGACGGCGGCGGCAAGCAGATCATTGAGCGGGTCCAGCAGTGGGCGCGGGCCCTCAAGGGCACCGTCCCGGTGGTGTTTGTGCCCAACTACAACATGGAGCTTGCGCGGCTTCTAGTCTCCGGGACCGACATCTGGCTCAACACGCCGCAGCGGCCGCTCGAAGCCTCGGGCACGAGCGGGATGAAGGCCGCTTTCAACGGTGTGCCGAGCTTGAGCGTTCTGGACGGCTGGTGGATCGAGGGCTGGATCGAGGACGTCACCGGCTGGGCGGTCGGCGGAGAAGACGACGCCGACAATGAACGTGACGCGGCTTCCCTGTACACCAAGCTCGAGCAGAAGGTGCTGCCTGCGTACTACGGCGAACGCAAGGGATGGACGGCGGTCATGAAAGGTGCCATCGCCCGCAATGCTTACTACTTTAACAGCCATCGCATGATGCGCCGTTATGCGGTCGAGGCGTATCTGCGCTGAGCAATCGTTCTAGACGAGGCCAGTGCCGGCAGGTATTGCTTTGATCATCGCCGAGTCTGAAGGCTCGTACGCAAATATGCTTTGAGGTGACTTTCAACGGAGCTCGATATGAAGGCAAACAGGAAATCCAGCGAACGCCAAGTGAGACCAGCCGCGGTACCCGCGACCGCTGTTGCCTCCGGGCCCGAAGCAGACCGGGTGGATTCAGCAGCCGAGCAGACACGAGAGGAAATCGCAGTTGCTGCTTATTTCAGGGCGGAGAAACGAGGCTTTGCACCGGGACGAGAGATCGAAGACTGGCTCGCTGCCGAGGCTGAGAGAAGGTCGGGCCGTGAGTGATACAGGCGGTACATCCGGTCCACTTGCGGCTGAGGAACTGCAGGCGATTGACGCCTATTGGCGTGCGGCCAACTATCTCTCGGTCGGGCAGATTTATTTGCTCGACAATCCGCTGCTCAAGCAGCCGCTTACCATCTCCCATGTCAAGCCTCGCTTGCTCGGCCATTGGGGAACCACGCCGGGTCTGAACTTCATCTATGTCCATCTCAACCGGGCGATCAGGGCGCTGGATTTGGACATGCTCTATGTGACGGGCCCTGGGCATGGCGGGCCTGCGCTGCTTGCCAACACTTGGCTTGAGGGAACGTACAGCGAACTCTACCCGCACGTGCCGCAGACCGAAGAGGGCATGAGGCGGCTGTTTCGGCAGTTCTCGTTTCCGGGCGGCGTGCCGAGCCATACTGCGGCTGAGACGCCGGGCTCCATCAACGAAGGGGGCGAACTCGGCTACGCGCTGTCACATGCGTATGGCGCGGCATTCGATAATCCGGGGCTCATCGTCGCCTGCGTGGTCGGCGACGGCGAGGCCGAAACGGGTCCGCTCGCCGCAGCCTGGCATTCCAACAAATTTCTCAATCCGGCAGCAGATGGGGCGGTGCTCCCCATCCTGCATTTGAACGGCTACAAGATCGCCAATCCGACGGTCCTCGGACGCATACCGCGCGAGGAACTCGAAAGCCTTCTCCTCGGCTTCGGATACGCGCCCCAATTGGTCGAGGGCGATGACCCGGCGGCGATGCATCAGGCCATGGCAGCTGCAGTCGATGCCGCCATCGCGCGCATCGGTGAGATCCAGCGAGAAGCGCGAACGCCGGGTGCCAACGTCGAACGGCCGCGCTGGCCGATGATCGTTCTCGCGACCCCCAAGGGCTGGACGGGTCCGAAGGAGGTCGATGGTCAGAAAACCGAGGATCACTGGCGTTCACACCAGGTGCCGTTCGGCGAACTGCGCAACCCGAGCCATCTCGAGCTTCTCGAGCAATGGATGAAGAGTTACCGGCCGGAGCAGCTTTTCGACGAGAGCGGCGCGTTGCGCCGGGAACTGGCGGCGCTGGCGCCACGAGGCGACCGGCGCATGGGCTCGAACCCCCATGCCAACGGGGGCATGTTGATCAAAGATCTGCAAATGCCAGACTTTCGTGATTATGCCATCGGCGTGAACAAGCCAGGCGCCATATCGGCGGAGGCTGCGCGTGTGCTGGGGGGTTTCCTGCGTGACGTGATGAGGCTCAACGTGGCATCGCGCAATTTCCGCGTCGTCGGCCCGGACGAAACGGCCTCGAATCGCCTTGGCGCGCTTTTCGAGGTGACCGATCGCGCGTGGATGGGCAGCCGATTGGCCGAGGACGACCACCTGGCGCCAGCCGGACGCGTCATGGAGATCCTCTCGGAGCATACGTGCCAGGGCTGGCTCGAAGGCTATCTCCTCACCGGACGGCATGGCTTCTTCTCCTGCTACGAGGCTTTCATTCATATCGTCGACTCCATGTTCAACCAGCACGCCAAGTGGTTGAAGGTGTCGAGGGAGGTCCCGTGGCGGCGTCCGATCGCCTCGCTCAACTACCTTCTCACCTCGCACGTGTGGCGCCAGGACCACAACGGATTCTCGCATCAGGACCCTGGCTTCATCGACCACGTCGTGAACAAGAAGGCGGACGTGATCCGGGTCTATCTGCCGCCTGATGCGAATAGTCTGTTGTGCGTCGCGGAGCAGTGCCTGCGCTCGCGCAATCTGGTCAACGTCATCGTTGCCGGCAAGAACGATCAGCCTCAGTGGTTGGGCATGGATGCCGCCATCAAGCATTGCAGTGCCGGCATCGGTCTGTGGGAGTGGGCGAGCAACGATGAAGGCAGCGCTCCCGACGTGGTGATGGCCTGTGCCGGGGACGTACCGACGATCGAGACACTGGCCGCCGTTTCACTGCTGCGCCGGATCGTGCCCGAGCTCAAGGTGCGTGTGATCAACGTGGTCGACCTCATGACCCTGCAACCGAGCCTGGAGCATCCCCACGGACTTTCGGATCGCGATTTCGACAGCCTGTTCACCACCGACAAGCCGATCGTCTTCGCCTATCACGGATACCCTGCCCTGATTCATCGGTTGACGTACCGGCGCACCAATCACATCAATCTCCATGTCCGCGGCTACAAGGAGGAAGGGACGACCACGACGCCGTTCGACATGGTCGTCCTCAACGATCTCGATCGTTTCCATTTGGTGATGGACGTCGCCGATCGGGTGCCCGCCCTTGCGGGCAAGGCTACCTATATCAGGCAGCGAATGCGCGACAAGCGCATCGAGCACCGCCAGTACATCCTGCGACACGGCGAAGACATGCCTGAGGTCCGGAACTGGCGCTGGGACCTATGAGCAATGCGCACGGCAATAAAGTGGACGTTTGAGTGAGTCGGT
>JADYYB010000192.1 GCA_020853895.1 Bauldia sp. | reverse complement strand
CGGCCGCTGTCCTCGGCGCGCTGGCCGCGCTCATCCTCGTCTATTTCGTCGCCGCGCTCGGGCTCCTGCCGAGCAACGACCGCCGCGCCGCCGAGGCGCTGGAGCGCGTCACCG
Organism: Bauldia sp.; assembly: GCA_020853895.1. Classification (GTDB taxonomy): domain Bacteria; phylum Pseudomonadota; class Alphaproteobacteria; order Rhizobiales; family Kaistiaceae; genus JADYYB01. The sequence goes on along the minus strand of JADYYB010000192.1, from coordinate 8,955 downwards.
CGCTGCAGCAGTCGGTGGCGAGCCTTCGCTCCTCGCAGGCCAGCACCGACCTCGCGCCGCTCGCGCAGCGGGTGAGCGACGTGGAGGCGGCGACCGCCGCGCTCGGGCCGGTGCAGGACCAGCTCGGCGCGCTTGGCCAGGAGGTGCAGGCGCTCGCGGCCAGCGTGCCGCCCGACCTCGCCGCCCAGGTCTCGACGCTGGCCGCAGACCTTGCCGCGGTACGCGGCGAGGTGGCGGCTGCCGCCACCGCCAACCCCGACAGCCCGCTCGCGGTCGCCGGCGCGGTCAGCGACCTGCAGGCGCGCCTCGCGGCCGCCGAGGAGCGGCTGACGGCGCTCGATCCCGCGCGCCTCGACGCGCTGACCACCGAGCTCGGCAGCCTCTCGCGGGCGCTCGCCGCTCACGACCAGCGGCTCGGCCGCGTCGAGGACGCGCCGGCCGTCGCCGAGGAGGCGCGGCGCACCGCCGAGATCATGGCGGTCGGCGTGCTGCGCAGCGCCGCCAGCCGCGGCGAGCCGTTCAAGGCCGAGCTCGACCTCGTCGGCGCGCTCGGCGTCGAGCACCCGGCGCTGGCCGCGCTCGTCCCGCTCGCCGAGAGCGGCACGCCGACCGTCGAGGCCCTCGCGCAGTCGTTCGACCCGGCGGTGATGGACGCGATCCTCGCCGCCACCGAGGCGATCCCGCCCGACGCCAATTTCCTCGACCGCATGGTCGGAGGGGTCCGCTCGCTGGTCAGCGTCCGCCCGGCCGGCCCGATCGAGGGCACGACGCCGGTGGCGATCGTCTCGCGCATCCGCGCCGCGCTACAGTCGGGCGACCTCGCCACGGCCCTCGCCGAGTGGGAGAGCCTGCCCGAGGCGGGCAAGGCGCCCTCCGCCGACTGGGCCGCGCAGCTCCGGTCGCGCATGGCGGTCGACGCGGCGATGAACGACCTCGCGGCCGCGCTCACGCCCGACGACCCGGCGCCGGGGTAGGAGAGGCGTCTTGGTCCGCGTTCTCGTCTATGTGGCGTTGATCTTCCTGCTGGCGGCGGGCTTCGCCTGGCTCGCCGAGCGGCCGGGCGAGATCGCCGTCACCTGGCTCGGCTACGAGATCCGCACCTCGCTGATGGTGGCGGCGATCGTGACGGCGGCGGTGCTCGCGCTCTTCGCGGCGCTGTGGACGCTGATCCGGGCGCTGATCCACACGCCGCGCGCGGCCCACGGCTATTTCGCCGCCCGGCGGCGCGACAAGGGCTATCACGCGCTCTCGCAGGGCATGATCGCGCTCGGCGCGGGCGACGAAGGCGGGGCCAGCAAGCAGGCCGCAGAGGCGCGGCGCCTTCTGCCCGGCGAGCCGCTGGCGCTCCTTCTCTCCGCGCAGGCGGCGCAGCTCCGCGGCGACCATAACGCGGCGCGCGAGGCCTTCGAGGGGATGGCGGCGGGGCCGGAAACGAAACTCCTCGGCCTGCACGGCCTCTTCGTCGAGGCGCAGCGCCAGGGCAAGCACGAGGCCGCGCGGCACTACGCCGAGGAGGCGGCGCGGGCGCGGCCGCAGCTGGCTTGGGCGGGCACGGCGCTCTTCGAATACCAGTCCGCGTCCGGCGAGTGGGACGAGGCGCTGAAGACGCTCGCCGACAACACGCAGGCCGGGCTCGTCGACAAGACGCGCTCCCAGCGCCTGCAGGCGGTGCTGCAGACGGCGCGCGCGATGGAGCTCGAGGCGGGCGAGCCGGAGAAGGCGCGGAGCGCCGCGCTCGAGGCGCATCGCCTCGCGCCGGAGCTGGTGCCGGCCTCGGTGCTCGCCTCGCGGCTCAGCGCGCGGCTCGGCGACGTGCGGCGCGCCGCGCGCGTCATCGAGACGACGTGGAAGCTCTTCCCGCATGCCGAGCTGGCCGAGGCCTACGCGGCGGTGCGGCCGGGCGATTCCAATGTCGAGCGGATGAAGAGAATCCGCCGCCTCGCCGACCTCCGGCCGAACAACGCCGAGGCGTCCTTCGCGCTCGCCCGAGCGGCGATCGACGCGCGCGACTGGGCGGAGGCGCGGCAGGCGATCGAGTGGCTGATCCGCGACCGGCCGAGCGAGCGCGCGTGCCTCCTGATGGCCGAGATCGAGGACGGCGACGGCGATCGCGGCCGCGTCCGCGACTGGCTGGCCCGCGCCGTGCGCGCGCCCCGCGACCCGACCTGGGTCGCCGACGGGCAGGTGTTCGAGGCGTGGGCGCCGGTCTCGCCGGTCTCCGGCAAGCTCGACGCGTTCGAGTGGAAGGTGCCGGCCGAGCGGCTCGGCCCGCCGACCGGCGTCTCGATCGACGTGCGGCCGTTCCAGGCCGAGGCGATCGCCGCCGAGCCGGTGACCGAATTGGTCGCCGAGAGCCCGCGCGCGACCGCGCCCCCGGCCGAGGCGGGCGTGCTGGCGGCCAGCGCGACGGCCGCGGAGGCGGCGCGGTCGGTGGCGGTCGAGGCTGAGCCCGTGCGCGGCAACGGCAACCACGCGGAGCCGGCCGGGCCGGATGCCAAGCCGCGCGCCAACGGGGCGGCTGCGCCGGCCAACGGGGACAAGAATTTCCCCGCCGCGCCCGACGATCCCGGCCCGCGCGAGCGCACCTCCGAACCGCCCGCGGCCGCGAAGCGCAAGTTCTGGGTGTTCTAGCTGCGCTTCCTCGCGCTCGACCGGGTCAAATCTAACACCCCGCTAAGATCACGCTCATCGTCATCAGAGAAATGCCGAGCTCTCTTCCGGTTTGATTTGCGTCAAACGCGATGGACAGGAAAGCCGTCAGTATTGGACGTCAAGCTTCTATTCAGGAGCAGCAATGGACTGGAAGCGGGTCGTTGGTTACGGCGTAGCGTTGTGGGCGGTGCCGTTTGTCCTCTCGTTCGTGCTCTTTGGCGTCAGGGAGAACAACCGCGCGCTCTTCGAGAGCCTGATCACAGTGGCCGGAGTTGCCATCGCGGTCATCGCGTCTCTCGCCTATTTTCGCGACAACAAGTTTCCCGATCTGCGGCAGGGGTTGCTGCTCGGTTTCGCCTGGGCCGCGATCTCGATCGTCATCGATCTGCCGATCTTCCTGCTGGTCTTTCAGATGACGCTGCCCGAATACGCCGTCGATATCGCGCTGACCTATTTGGCGTTCCCGGCGATTGCCGCAGGCATTGCGCTCGCCCAGCAGCGGGCTCCCCGACCCTAGACGGCGGGCCGCGAGGCCGAGCTGAAGCCGGAGATGGCGTTCGCCATTCCCGACCATAGATCCTCCGCGCGGTCCGCCCTGCAGCAAGGGGCACCCGGTTCGGCGGTCAAGCCGGAGGATGACGCGGTTTTGGCATGCGAGCGGTCTTCCTTCCGGCGCTTGCGTCGCCATGTAAGGGGGAGCAACCGGAGCGACCCGCATGGCCCCGCCAGAGAAGCCGACGATCACAATCCCGCCGGGCCTCGCGCTCGATGTCCGCTCCGGCCTCCCCGAAGACCTGCTCTTCCTCCTCCAGACCTATCCGCGGAAGCGCTGGCCGGAGGTTAGCCTGCACGAGAGCGCCGAGCGCTGGCTGCAGATCCACGACTGGTTCCGGCAGTTCTCGTCTTCTCTCCTGACGGGCACGACGGACTTCCGCGAAGGGAAGCAGTCGGCGGCCGAGTTCCACCGCTGGCTCGAGCCGCGGCTCGACACTTTCCTCGAGTTCCTGGAAGGGCATCATCACCACGAGGATTCGGTCTACTTCCCGGCCTTCGCCAAGGCCGAGCCGAGGCTGGAGATGGCCTTCGCCATCCTCGACCGCGACCATGACGCGATCCACGGCCGTCTCGCGGCGCTCGAAGCCTCGGGCAAGGAGATGCGCGAGGCGCGGCTCTCGGCCGACGCCGACCGAACGCGCTTCGCCGCCGACCGGCTGGCGGGCACGCTCGAGGGGCTGCTGGGCCCGCTCCGCCGCCATCTCCACGACGAGGAGGACATCGTGATCCCGCTCCTCCTCGACCGCGGCGATCCGGTGAAGGGCGCCTAGCCCCCGGCGAAGGCTTTCATCGGCGGCGCGGGATCGCTACCTATCCGGCAACGGAAGGACGTTCCCATGTGCCGCAGCATCAAGCCGCTCTTCAATTTCGACCCGCCCGCGACCGACGAGGAGGTGCGCGCGGCGGCGCTGCAGTTCGTCCGCAAGGTGAGCGGGTTCACCCATCCCTCGCAGGTCAACGAGGCGGCGTTCGACAAGGCGGTCAACCGGATCGCCAAGGTGGCGCGCGAGCTGGTCGACACGCTGGTCACCCAGGCGCCGCACAAGAACCGCGAGGAGGAGGCCGCCAAGGCCCGCGCCCGCGCCCTGCTGCGCTACGGGTAGCTGCCTGGCCGCGTGGTCCGACGAGGCGCGATAGGCTCTGTCTCGGCCACGGGCCATCGCGAAATGGCTGCCGACCTGCCCCCTCTCCCCGGCGGGGAGAGGGCCGGGGTGAGGGGGCTCCACCTCTCCGGATGGGGCTCATCCAGCGCCCCCTCCGGATGGACCTGTGTCCCCTCACCCTAACCCTCTCCCCGCCGGGGAGAGGGGACATGTCGAGGCTCGCGCGGCAAAACGCGGTAACGTCAGCGTTCGTCTTCCTAGCCGCCTGAGGGCGGGACGGTGGCGACCATCTCGTTGCGGATGCGGACGGGGAGGGAGTTCGCGTCGAGCTCCACGTCGTCCGTGCGGAGGGTCTCGCCTTCGGCGATGTCGCGCTTGAGGCGGACGCGGTGGGCGAGGCCGATGGGGAGGAGGCTCTCGGCCTTGGCGCGGCGCGCGGGCACCGTCTTGCCGTAGACCGTGTAGCCGCCCTCGCCGTCGAGGATCTCGCCGGCCTTCAGCGAACGCTTGGCGACCGAGGCGACGTCGCCGCGCCACTCCTCTGCCGAGCCGGTCGGCTCGCCGCGGAGGGCGGCGTTGAGGACCGAGATCGAGAGCTCGAGACCGATGAGGTGGAAGGGCTTGTACATCGCGGCGTAGCGGCCGGTGGAATCGGTGACGAGGCCGTATTGCCTGAAGCAGGCGGCGGCGTAGTCGGTCGGCGCCTTCAGCACGACATAGACGCCCCAGCGAAGGTCGCGGAACACCGGCCGCCCGTCGCGCTCGAGCGAGGAGATCACCTCGACCATGCCCTCGCGCTCGAGCTGGCCGCCGGCGGCGCGCGGGCGGAGGACGTGCGGGAGGTCGTCGACGCCGCAGGGCGGGAAGCCGAGCCCGTCCTCGGGCGCGTCGAGGCCGCAGGCATTGGCGATGGCCGCCATCTCGATCGCCGACTTGGTGCCGTCGAGGAAGGAGTTGAACATCTGCGGGTTCATGCCGGCCGCGCGCGCCGCATCGGGCGTCAGGCCGTAATGGGTCCACACGTCGTCGGGCGTGACGCGGTGGTAGAGCGGCAGGTACTTGGTGCCCTTGCCGGCGGCGACCACCGCGAAGCCGGCGGCGCGCGCCCAGTCGACCATCTCGGCCACCAGCGCCGGCTGGTCGCCATAGGCCAGCGAGTAGACGACGCCCTTCGCGCGGGCCTTCGCGGCGAGGAGCGGGCCGGCCAGGACGTCGGCCTCGACGTTGACCATCACGATGTGCTTGCCGGCCTCGATCGCGGCGAGCGCGTGGGCGATGCCGGCGCTCGGCGAGCCGGTGGCCTCGACCACCACCTCCACGTCGTCCGCGTCGCAGAGCGCGCCGCCGTCATTGCCGAAGCGGGTGCGCGCGATCCGCGCGGCGTCCCAGCCGACGGTGCGGCAGGCGGCCTTCGCGCGCTCGGGGTCGAGGTCGGCGATGGCCGCGATCTCGAGGCCGGGAACGGTCGGCACCTGGGCGAGGAACATCGCCCCGAACTTGCCCGCGCCGATCAGGCCGACGCGCACGGGACGGCCGGCATCGGCCCGCCTGCGGAGGAGGGAGGTCAGGTTCATGGCCGCGATCACTCGCGGAACCAGGGCTGGGGCGCAAGGGGCTGGCGCCCCGCCTTGCTCTTTCCCGCTCATCCCCGCGAAGGCGGGGACCCATGCGACCGTTCCACCGGGTTGAGGCTAGGATCCTTTCCTGCATGCCCGACCTCGCGGCCCCTGGGTCCCCGCCTTCGCGGGGATGAGCGGATTGGGCTTTGGCCTCTCCACGCGTGGGGTTAATGCGCGCCCTGGACCGTGGCGGAGGGGTAGCGGCCGAAATGGGTGTGGTAGTAGGCCGAGAAGCGGCCGAGGTGCCAGAAGCCCCATTTCATCGCGATCGCCGAGACCGACTCGCCGGTCGCGCGGACCTCGCGGAGGTCGCGATGCGCGCCGTTGAGGCGGCGCACGCGCAGCCAGGCGCTGGGGCTGACGCCGAGCACGTCGATGAAGCTGCGGTGCAGCGTCTCGCGCGAGAGGCCGAACGCCAGGGAGAGGTCGCCGACCGACAGGGGGTCGCCCGACCGCTCGTCGACGAAGGCGCGGATGTCGTTGAGGACGCGGAGCGGAACGGCGCGATCGCCCGGACGCGGGTCGACGTAGCGGAAGAGGATCGAGGCGAGCCGGTCGAGGATCAGCCGCGGCAGGAGGGAGGCGAGCTCGCTCTCCTCGCGCGCGGCCTCGACGCCGGCGAGCTCGAGGAGGCCGCGCAGCCACTCGCCGGTCGCGGCGATGTCGGAGTCGGCCGCCGGCACGAAGGTGATGAACGGGTCGTCGGTGCGCGCGCCGAGCAGCGCCGCGTCGACCGTGACGAGCAGGCTGTCGGCGCCGCCGGCGTTGACCGAGAGGTGCTCCTGGCCGCCGGTCCAGATGCCCATGACCATCGGCCCGAGCCGCGCGCCGTCGACCCGCCAGCCGGAGTCCTGCCAGGCGAAGTTGATCGTCCCCTTCGGGGCGACCGAACGCTGCTCGACGCTGAGATTGAACCGCTCGCGCTGGATGAGGACGCCGCCGAGGCGCGAGGACTCGACCGAGCCGTCGAAACGGCCGGCGCCGAGCTGCTGGTATTCCTGCTCCCAGCCGACCAGCGCGTCCTGCTGCTCGAAGGCCTCCGCGAAGCTCCCGCGCCGGAAGCGGAAGTCGTTCATCGGATTGTGCATTTGCCGCCTTCCTGATCCTTGCCTGCTCAGCCCATGGGCAATCGCGGGCGATGCCCTTTCACTGGGCAGAAACCGGACGACCGATCGGATAGCTCGCCCGCCGCCGCGGTGCTCTCCTTGCTGGGACCTCACATGGAGAGACCCGCATGAAGAAGCTCCTGCTCACCCTCCTAAGCACGTCCTGTGCCTCGGTGGCGGCGCCGGCATTCGCGCAGGACGTGCCGCCGCCCTTGGAGCCGGAGGTCGTCACCACCAAGCCGACGATCGATCCCGGCCCGAACCTCTTCATCCTCGAGGGGAGCTGGGACGGGGCGTCCTCGCTGCAGGTCTACGGGGCGACCGATCTCGTCAACAAGGGCGCGATGACCACCGGCTCGATGGCGCAGAGCCAGGTCTCGGCCGACGGCAACACCGCCTACACGATCTCGACCTATCTCGAGCGCATCACCTACGGCGCCACCAAGATGGTGCTGCAGGTCTTCGACGTGGACACGCTCACCGTGAAGGCCGAGGTCGAGCTGCCGCCCAAGGTGGCGATGGTCGGCCCGTACGAGAACCTCCTCCAGCTCTCGGCCGACGAGCGTTTCGCGCTGGTGATGAACGCGACCCCGGCCGCCTCGGTCACCATCGTCGACCTCACGACCAACGCGGTCACCACCGAGGTGCCGACGCCGGGCTGCTGGAGCATCTATCCGGCGACCTCCGGCCTCAAATGGACGATGCTGTGCGGCGACGGCACGGCCATGACCTACGTGATGAACGAGGCGGGCACGGAGATCGTCTCGCAGAACAGCGCGCCTGTCTTCGACGTCGACGCCGATCCGCTCTTCGTCCACGCCCAGCGCCGGGAGGGGGACGAGCTCGTCTTCGTCTCCTACGGCGGGGACGTCTACACGCTGTCCGACGCCGGCGACACGCCGGCGGTGGTCGAGGTGTTCTCGATCACCGATCCGGTCGACGACCCGTTCGCGCCGGGCGGCTACGCGCTCACCGCCTATAACGCTGCCAACGACCTCCTCTTCGTGGTCATGCATGCCGATCCCTATGACGGCAGCCACAAGGATATCGGCACCGAGATCTGGGTCGTCGACATGGCCGACTCGGCGTTGAAATACCGGCTGCAGCCCGAGCCGGGCATCGTCAGCCTCTGGGTCAGCGCCGACGCCATGCCCACCCTCTACGCCTACAACGAGGAGGAGGGGGTCGTGTTCGAGTACGGCATCGATCCGGCGGCCACGTTCGGCATCATCCTCAGCGAGATCGCCGAGGTCGAGGTGGGCGGCGGCCAGGTGCTGACGGTGCGCGAATGAGCGCCTCCGTCCTCGCGCTTCTCGCCGCGACGGCGGGCGTCTTCACCGCGCTCGTCTTCGCCCGGGCGGCCTGGCACAAGGCCTCGGACTTCACCGCCTTCACCGGCTTCGTGAGCGACTACCAGCTCGTGCCGGAGAGCCAGGTGAAGGCCGCGAGCTACGGCCTGGTGGCGGCCGAGATCGCCGTGGTGCTCGCCCTCCTCGTGCCCGGCGGGCAGGGGATCGGCGCGCTCCTCGCGATCGCGCTCTACGCCCTCTATGCCGGGGCGATGGCGGTCAACATCCGGCGCGGCCGGACCAGCATCGAATGCGGCTGCGGGGGAGCGCCGAACCTTCTCTCGCCCGCCCTCCTCGTCCGCAACGGCGTGCTCGCCGCGGTGGCGGCGCTGGTGATGCTGGGCGGCGGCGGGGCCGGGCTCTCTTTCGGCGAGGCGGCGGTGGCGGTCGCCCTCGGCTTCCTGCTGTGGGCCGGCTTCCTCCTCGCCGAGCAGATCCTCTCAAACGCCATGCGGGCGCGCGCGCTCAGGCCGCGCTGAGCCCGGAACCACGATCGGACAGAGAAAATGACCGGACTCATCTTCGCCGTCGCCGCCCTCTGGGTGGTCGTGCTCGGCCTCGTCGTCGCCCT
>JADYYB010000191.1 GCA_020853895.1 Bauldia sp. | reverse complement strand
GGTCCTTCCATCGGGCTCGAGCGCCCGAAGTCGGAACCGCCCTGATCCGAATAGTCCCCGCCGCCCTGTCCGCCGCCGCGAGAATCGAGCAGCGTCAGCTCACCGCGGAAGCGCTGCAGCACGACCTCGGTCGTGTAGCGGTCCTGTCCGGACTGGTCCTGCCACTTCCGCGTCTGCAACTGGCCTTCGAGATAAACCTTGGAGCCCTTCCTGAGATACTGCTCGGCAACCTTGGCGAGGTTCTCGTTGAAGATCACCACGCTATGCCACTCGGTGCGCTCCTGGCGCTCGCCGGTAGCCTTGTCGCGCCAGCTCTCGGTGGTGGCCACGCGCAGATTCACGACTGACCCGCCGGAATTGAGTTTGCGCACTTCCGGGTCTTTGCCCAGATTGCCGATGAGGATGACTTTATTGACGCTGCCGGACATGATCCGCTCCTTGCCCTTCGTTGGCGCAACCTAGCCCCTCGGCGCCCGCCCGTCGCGCCTCGCCGCCCGCTGCCCACAGCCCCGTGACGCCCGTCACGTGTTCCCTGTATGTTCCTATCGTGTCGCTGACCCGAACACAAGTCGGATCGGCACGGGCCGCCTGCCTTGCGGGCTCGGCCTAGATGGCGAGCGCGCGAGAAAAACCGCGGATCGCCGTCGTGGTCGTCTCCGACTACGCTGCCGGCGGCGTCAAGGACTGGGACGACGAGCGGCTCGCCCTCGACACGCTCGCCCGTCAGGACATCGCCGAGCCCTTCGAGATCGTGCTGGTCGAGAACGAGAGCCTCCGCGGCGAGGTTCCGCCCGGCCTCCTCGACCGCGCCCCGCACGCCCGCATCGTCTTCGACCCTGCCCTCCGCTCCGCGCAGCTGAAGGACGCCGGCGTCGCCGCCACCGGCACGCCGCTCGTGGCTGTGATGGAGGCGGACTGCGCGCCGGCGCCCGACTGGCTGCGCCGCCTCGCCGAGACGATGGACGCGACCCCCGAGGCCGGCATCGTCAGCGGCCGCACCACCTATGGCGGCGGCACCATGCCCCGGCGCGTCTTCGCCCTCCTCGACCGCGCCTTCATGGATCTCGGCGTCACCGGCCCGGTCCCGCATATCTGCAACAACGGCGCCCTCTACCGCCGCGCCGTCCTCGAAGCGCACCCTTACGGCGCGGAGCCCAGCCCCTTCGTCTCGGCCGAGATCCGCCGTCGCGCGATCCTCGCCGCCGGCATCCGCACCTGGTTCAACCCCGACGCCGTGATGGTCCACCGTTTCAGCGGACTCTCCTTCATCGCCGATCTCCGCCGCAACGCCGGCCTGCAGGCCGCGCGCACGCGGCTTCTTCTCGGCAAGCCGAAAGCACGCGCCCGCGCCTATCTCTCGATCCTCGCCATCCACATGCGCGCCGACATCCGCAACGCCAAGCGGGTCGGCGGCGACTACCTCCGCCCACTCGACTGGCCGCTATGGCTGGTCATGCTGCCGGTCATCCGCGCGCTGGAGCTGCCCGGCGTGATCCGCGGCCTCCGCGGCGAGGCCTCGGTGCCCGGCACCAGCTACCGCTGACGGCTCAGCGGCGCCGGTAGAGAAGCAGCGTCACCGGCGCGAGGATCAACGTGAGCAGCACCGGCGCCACCAGCGCGAGACCGATCTCGCCGAGGGTCACGCCGCCGCCCATCAGGCCGCGCAGCGCGGTGGTCATCGCCGAGACCGGATTGACGTCCACGAAAGCGCGCAGCCAGTCCGGCATGGTCGCGGGATCGACCATGATGTTGGAGGCGAAGACCAGCGGGAAGATGAAGGTGAAGCCGAAGGTCATCACCGTGGTCGGCGTGCGGATGAGGATCCCCAGCACCATGAAGATCCAGCCGACCCCGAAGCCGATGGCGATGAGCAGCGCGAAGGCGCCGATCACGCCGGGAATGCCGGCCTCGGGGCGGTAGCCGAGGAGGAGCCCGATCGTCAGGATGATCAGGCCGGCGATGACGTGGCGGAGGATGTCGCCGACCATCAGCCCGGCGAAAGGCGCCAGCGACCAGATCGGCAGCGACCGGAAGCGGTCGAAGAGGCCCTTGCCGAGATCGGTGGAGAGCCCGACGCCGGAATAGACGGAGTTGAAGATCACCGTCTGGATGAGGATGCCGGGCAGGAAGAACTGCAGGTACTCCCCCGGCGACCCGGCCAGCGCGCCGCCGAACACGAAGGTGAAAAGCAGCGTGAACATGATCGGCGTCATCACCAGATCGAAGAGCTGCTCGGGGACGTGCTTGAACTTGAGGATCGCCCGCCAGCCGAAGGCGAGCGCGTTCGAGAAGGGCGAGGCCGCGCGGGGCCGCTCGACCGCGCGCAGCGGGGCCTGGGAGATCGTGACGCCGACTTCGCTCATCGATTGGCCTCCACCTGCCGGTCGCGCCGCGAGCCCTCGCTGGTGAGGGCGAAGAACACTTCCTCGAGGCTCGGCGATCCCATCGAGAAGTCGGCCACCTGGATGCCGGCGTCGAGCATCGCCTTGAGCGCGTCGGTGGCCGCCTCCGGCGTCTTGGCCATCGCCGAGAGCGCCGTCCCGTCGCCGTCGCGCTGGACCGTGGCGCCGAGCCGCGCCTCGAGAAGGGCGCTCGCCTCGCCGATCCGCGCCGGATCGGAGAGCGCGACATGCAGGAAGCCCGAGCCGGTCGCCGCCTTCAGCTCGCGGCTGGTGCCCTCGGCGATCTTCTTGCCCTTGTCGATGACCGCGATCCGCTCGGCGAGCTGATCCGCCTCCTCAAGATATTGCGTGGTGAGGAGGATGGTCGCGCCATGCGCGGCGAGCGTCCGGATCATCTGCCAGACGCCCTGCCGCGCGGTCGGATCGAGCCCGGTCGTCGGCTCGTCGAGGAAGAGGACGCCCGGCGTCACGACCAGCGAGGCGGCGATGTCGAGCCGGCGCCGCATGCCGCCCGAATAGGCCTTCACCTGCTTGTTCGCGGCGTCGGCGAGGTCGAACCGCGCCAGGAGCTCGTCCGCGCGGCCCCTCGCCTCGGCGCCCTTGAAGCCCCAGAGCCGCGCCAGGAGAATGAGGTTCTCGCGGCCCGTGAGGTCGTCGTCGAGCGAGGCGAACTGGCCGGTCATGGCGATCGACGCGCGAACGTCCTGCGGCGAGGCGAGGAGATCGTGCCCCATCACCGTCGCCCGCCCGGCGTCGGGCGCGGTCAGCGTGGCCAGCATGCGCATCAGCGTCGTCTTGCCGGCTCCGTTGGGCCCGAGGATCGCGAAGATCATGCCGCGCGGCACCGCGAGGTCGATCCCGTCGACCGCCTTGGTGTCCCCGAAATGCTTCACCAGGCCCGATGCGTCGATGGCGAGGAAATTGGTCGCGTCCATCTCTTCCGTCCCCAAAAAGCGGCAGCGTGGCGGACTTGGCCGCGCGCGGAGCCGGCCCGGATAGCATATCGGGCCGGCCGAGAGCGAGGCGAACCCGCTCTATTTGGGATCGCGCGGCGTCCATCCAAGCCCGAAAAATGCAGCCGGAATGCGAAAGTAGGCGCGTTCAGCCGACCGGAACCCGCGCCGCCGCCCGCCGCACTTCTTCGCGGATCGGCGCCAGCCAATTGACCGGATCGAGCCGGCTCCACAGCGCCTCGCGCTCGGTGAGCGGGCCGTACGCCTCCAGCCATGTCCGGAGATTGGCGGGGTCCTTAACCTCCTCCCAGTCCTTCACGATCACGACCGGCAGCCCGCCGAAGAGCGGGTCGAGAGGCGAGGTCTTGGTGATCACGATGCAGCCGAGATAGAGGAGCTCCCAGGTCCGGTGGCAGTCGAGCCCGTTGCCCGGCGCGCTCAGCACGAACGGGTAGCGCGCATATTTCCCCCAGATCGCCGCCTGCGAGAGCGTCGAGCGCAGGAAATCGACATGCGGACAGCCGCGCAG
>JADYYB010000190.1 GCA_020853895.1 Bauldia sp. | reverse complement strand
TTCCTCGACAACGTCACCGGCTGGATCCTCGAGCTCGATCGCGGCCGCGGCATCCCCTACGAGGGCAACTACTCGGTCTATCTCGAGAAGAAGGCCAAGCGCATGGAGCAGGAGGGCCGCGAGGAAGCCTCCCGCCAGCGCGCGCTCAACCGCGAGCGCGAGTGGATCGCCTCCTCGCCGCGCGCCCGGCAGACCAAGTCGAAGGCGCGCATCAAGGCCTATGACGAGCTCCTCCGCCGCAACGAGGAGCGGGCGCCGGGCACCGCGCAGATCATCATCCCGCCGGGCGAGCGGCTGGGCGGCAACGTCATCGACATCGAGGGCCTTTCCAAAGGCTACGGCGACCGGTTGCTGATCGACGATCTCACCTTCAAGCTGCCGCCGGGGGGCATCGTCGGCGTGATCGGCCCGAATGGGGCCGGCAAGACCACGCTCTTCCGCATGCTGACCGGCGAGGAGAAGCCCGACCGCGGCACCATCAAGCTCGGCGAGACGGTCCATCTCGGCTATGTCGGGCAGAGCCGCGACACGCTCGACCCCAACAAGACGGTGTGGGAGGAGATCTCGGGCGGGGCCGAGATCATCAAGCTGGGCAAGCGCGAGATGAACTCGCGCGCCTATGTCGGCGCCTTCAACTTCAAGGGTGCCGACCAGCAGGCGCGCGTCGGCCAGCTGTCAGGGGGCCAGCGCAACCGCGTGCATCTCGCCAAGCTCCTGAAATCGGGCGCCAACGTGCTGCTCCTCGACGAGCCGACCAACGACCTCGACACCGAGACGCTGTCGGCGCTCGAGGACGCGCTCGAGGACTTTGCCGGCTGCGCGGTCATCATCAGCCACGACCGCATGTTCCTCGACCGCATCGCCACCCACATGCTGGCCTTCGAGGGCGATAGTCATGTCGAGTGGTTCGAGGGCAATTTCGCCGACTACGAGGAGGACAAGAAGCGCCGCCTCGGCCCGGACTCGGTGATGCCCAAGCGCATCAAGTACAAGCAGTTCGCGCGGGCTTAGCTCGGCCCCCGATCAAGTCGGGGGCCTCGCATCTTCGACCTCCCCTCGAGGGGGAGGTTAAGATAGGCTGAGATCGCGCCGCTGGACGGCTTCGTCGGATACGCTCGCCATGACGAATGAGATCGATCAGCCAAGCGCAGGGTCGCTGCCGATCCATCTGGGTTCGATCCTGAAGGATGAGCTCGCCGAGTTGGAGGTCAGCGCGGCGGAACTTGCCCGTCAGACCGGTGTTCCCGCCAATCGCATCTCGCAGCTCATCAACGGCAAGCGCTCGGTGACCGGCGATACCGCGTTGCGGTTGGGCCTTTGGTTCGGCGTCAGCCCGCAGTTCCGGCTGAACCTCCAGACCGCCTACGACCTGGCGATGGCCCGCCAGTCGGCTGGCGACGACATCGCGAAGCTGCCCCGCCGGACAGCTGCATAGGAGGGATCCCTTGGCTGTCCCGACCACCGTTGACGAGTATCTCGCGAAGCTCGCGCCCGAGCAGCGGGCGACGCTGGAGAAGCTGCGCGGGATCATCCGCGCGGCGCTGCCGAAGGCGGTGGAGGCGATCAGCTACGGCGTGCCGGCCTTCAAGCTCGACGGGAGGGCGGTGATCGGGTTCAGCGCCCACAAGGCGCATTGCGACCTCATCACCTTCGGCTACATCCCGGAGGCGGTGACCGCCGACCTCGCGGGCTACGAACTGGGGAAGGGGTCGATCAAGTTTCCGATCGGCAAGCCGCCTCCGGCTTCCCTCGTGAAGAGGATCATCCAGGCCAAGCTCGCCGAGGGCGGCTAGTTCCGCGTCGCCGGGCCGACGAGGCCGATGCAGAACGGGCCCGGGTTCGGCAGGTGGCGGCAGTAGGGTCGTCGTTGCGAGGGATCGTTCACCACTGCCATCACGCTGCAATCGAGGGCGCTGATCGCGACGCCGGCATCGAGGCCGGTGGTGATCGAGATGCCGAGGAGATACCAGACCTGCGGCGTGCTCTCGGGCAGGACGAGGTAGCGCTTCACGCCGGCCTCTTCGTAGGAGATGCCCTCGAGCATATTCTCGTTGCAGACGGGCAGGGGCGCCAGTTCCAGCGCCGGCGGGCCGACGATGGCGCCGAAGGGCTGGCCGTGCGCCACGCCGGCCAGAGTGCCGAGGCCGAGGAGTGCGGCGAGAGCGGCGGCGACCCAGGCGGGGCGCCGAGGCGTGGCGATCGCCGGACGGTCGCGGGGAGGATCGGTGACGCCCGGCTCGGGGGGCGGGGCCGATTCCTCGAGGGCGCGCCGACGGGCGGCGAAATACTGGTCCCTGGCGTAACGGCACATCGTGTCCATCCTACGCTTGGGTCGGGTCGGCGCCCGCGTCTTGCCGGACGCCGGTGACACGATACACCCGCCGCCGCCGAAACACGAAGCGGTCGCTCGATGCCCGCGACTGGCGCCCTGCGAGCGCCGGGCCGTCAGCGCACGCCGTAGCGCTCCCAGAAGCCCTCGGCCGGCGCGATCTGCTCGACCACGTCGACCCAGACACCGGCCGGGTCGCGGGTGAGGAACCGGCGCTGGCCCCAGGCCTCGTCGGTGAGCGGATGCTCGACCGGGAGGCCGCGCGCCACGAGCTCGTCGTAGGCCGCCTTCGCGTCGGGCCCCTGCAGGGTGAGGATGAGGCCGGCGCCGGAATGGACCTCGCGGCCGGGCGGGCGCGAGGGATGGTCGGGCAGCATGAACATCAGCGAGAAGCCCGGCTCGCCGGGCGAGCGGAGATAGGCGCACCAGTCCGCCTCGAAGGCGATCGTGAAGCCGAACCAGCGGACGTAGAAGTCGCGCGTCTCGGCGAGGCGGTCGGTCATCACGAGCGGATAGAGGTCGGCGAGCTGCATGGCGATTGGCTCCTCGGGCTTGTGGTTTGCCTTCGTAAGATACATACTGTCTGTATGTATATAGGCAAGAAGGAAGCGCAAGGGCAGCGGACGCAGGCCGCCCTGATCGCGGCGGCGCGGAAGCTCTTCGCGGCGCGCGGCTTCGCCGAGACCTCGACCGAGGAGATCGTGGCGGCGGCCGGCGTGACGCGGGGCGCGCTCTATCACCAGTTCGCCGACAAGACGGCGCTCTTCGCGGCGGTGTTCGAGGCGGTGGCGGAGGACGTGCAGGCCTCGGTCGACCGGGTGGCCGACATCGCCGGCGGGCCGGTCGCGGCGCTCGAGGCCGGGTCGATCGCTTTCGTCGAGGCGGCCACGCATCGGGCGGTGCGGCGCATCTATCTCCTCGACGCGCCGAGCGTGCTGGGCTGGGCAGCGTGGCGCGCGCTCGACGCCGAGCTGTCGATGGCCTCGCTGCGGCAGGGCGTCGAGGCGGCGCTGGCCGAGGCGGGACCGCCCGGCGCCGACGCCGAAGGGCTCACCCACTTCCTCTCCGGCGCGCTCAACGAGCTGGCGCTGTGGGTCGCGGACGAGGAGGCGGCGCGCCCGCGCGTCCACGCGCTGATCGGCCAGACGATCGCCGCGCTGTTTCCGGAGCCACGGCCGGGCCGGCGCAAGAAGGCGCGGAAGGTGAGCCGCTAGCGTTCGGTCTTCAAG
This sequence comes from Bauldia sp., assembly GCA_020853895.1. GTDB lineage: Bacteria > Pseudomonadota > Alphaproteobacteria > Rhizobiales > Kaistiaceae > JADYYB01. The sequence goes on along the minus strand of JADYYB010000190.1, from coordinate 14,940 downwards.
GACGTTCGACGGTCGAAGGGCTTCACCTGGGGCCAGACTAGGCTGCTCCGGGCGCGGGAGGTCGAGGCAGGTCGGTGACCTCGCCCCGCCAGCGCCTGGCGAGGCGATTGCCGTACTTGCCGTCATAGCCTGCGAGCCTGAGGACGATGACCTCAATGTACCATTGGGCCAAGTTCCATGCCTCAGAAACAAGGCCCCCCAGAGGGATGGTGATTCGCCTTCTCGGGTGCACAAGTTCGTTGCGGACCTTCAGTATTGCATCAATTGCAGTCTGCCATTCCTTCGCCAACGCCCCGGATTGCAGTCCTTTCATGTGAGTCGGGAGCTCGTTGGGAATATCGAGGTGAGCGAGCAAGGCAGAAAGCCGAGCATTTAACCCCGCCTTGATCTTGACGTTGAATTTCTCGACATGGCTCAGCGACAGTCCTTCCAGCGCTGCGACGCTGAGGATCAGGCTCCCGTCCGTCCCAACGCCGTTTCCCGCGCGGTTGCTGTGGAGATACCAATAGAGTGCCTGTCGAACCGTATCACCAAAGTCTTGGTCGCGGAGCAGGCGAACGAAGGGAGTGAAGACGTCTCTCAGCGCCTGTCCGTGCAGGGTGTCGAACCACCCCAACCTATCCTGCCACGGCGCGTCGAGTTGGGACCCGATGTCCCTGAATTTCTCGCGATCGTCGTCAGCAAAACCGAATGCGAACGGGACGGCCGTGTGGAGGCCATTGGCGAAGGAGAGGAACAAGCGGAGGTCGCGGAGAAATGAGGTCGCCTGAACCGGAGAGAAGCTCCCACCATCCGACCTGACTATGTCGGCACGGTGCGTGAGCCAATATCCGCCGCTTCTGATGCCAGCCTCGTGGGCGCTCCGCGCACCCGGAAGTTCCTTCAGGCAGACGATCCAATCTTCTGAGCACATTTCGATCGCACCCAGGAGACGCTGCCCACGTTCGTCATGGACCATCTCAACAGCATCTTTCCCGAGAAATAGGCGGAAGCTCTGAACATAGGTCGCAAGTCGGATCAGCGTGGCTTGATCCGTCATGCCTGAGATCCATCGTTGCGGATTTGGCAGGAACTCCAAATGGGTTGGTCCTGTTCCAGAAGATCTCAAGTTGATCACCGAGCCGCGTAAGGGCTCCGACCGTTGGCCGATGGTCAGCCTGAGGTCGGAGGGAAGATTGATCAGCTCACGGGCATGACCGGCTATCTCCATGGAGAAGAGGAGCCGTGGAGTAGGGAGAAATCGGAATATGCAACGAGCTAAGGTTGCAAACGATTTGCCGGCGAAACTGAGGTCGGCAGGATAGGCTCCGAGGGCAACATCCTCATTGGGCCCAAGCTTGTCGAGCGTGTCGACGTGGTCCGATCCTCGTCCGTCTGGCGCCATCTCAGATGAGAAAGTCAAGCTGTCCCAGCGTTGGAGGGTCCGGTTCGCGCCGTTTCGGCCCGCCCGGCCATCGGCGGGGTGTAGCTCATGGCGCGGCGGCCGAGCTCGCCGAACTTCTTGGAGAGGCCGTCGAGCTTGGCTTCCCATTCCGGGTCCGGCACCTGGCCTTCGATGGTGCGGAAATAGAGGTCCATCATCGCCGTCATGGCGAAGGGGTCGACCACCGCCGCCTTCACGCTCCAGGCGAGGAAGATGGCGATCACCACGCCGATGAAGGCGAGCGTGCCGGGGAAGAGATAGGCGATGCCGGCGGCCGGGCCGAGGAGAAGGATGAAGGCGATCAGCGCGAGGCCGTAGGTGAAGAGGGTCAGCCAGGCGGCGTTCTTCAGCATCGTCTTGTAGTTCTGCCCGTAGAGGACGAGCGCGGTGCGCGCCGAGGCCCACGGGTTGGTCGCCCGGGTGCGGATGCCGTGGGCGAGGATCACCTCGTCGACGAGGCCGACCCCGATCTTCAGGAACGTCTCGACCACGTTCATCAGCTGCCGCGCGCCCTGGAAGGGGAGGATCGAGAACACGGTGCGGACGAGGCCGGTGATGGCGCGGATCACGCCCTTGATGAGCTGGTCGACGCCGAAGAGGATGCTCGCCTCGAGGAAGCGCTCGCGGACGATCCTCTGCCCGTACTGGATCTGCGAGTTGAATTCCTGCGGCAGCGGCCGTCCGTCGAGAAGCTCGACCAGCACCGCGACATGCGCGCCCTTGACCAGATAGAGGATGTACTCGCGCGCGAAGTAGAGGACCGCCCCGACGATGCCGAAGCCGATGAGGCCGCCGACGATCGTCGCGCCGGCCCGGAAGTCATCGGAGCCGAGAGCGCCAATGCCCCAGCCGAGTCCGGCGCCGATCAATGCCGCGAGAATGTAGGCGAGCGTCGCGCCGAAATAGACGGCGAGCTTGAGAAGCAGGAAGGGCCAGGTTCTGGCGACCAGGCCCAAGGCGCGGCCAATGCTGAAATCCCACATGAAAAGCCTCCCCCAAAGGCATCATGGACCGCCGCAGCGACGCGGACTCGACGGCGCATCCTATCCAAACTTCGTGCCAGTGGGCAGACCGCCGGCAGAACGGTCTGCCTCTCCGCCGCAAGGGGCGGCCGTGATAGGGTGGGGCGTGGCCTTCAGCAGCTCGCTCTCCGCCTCGGCATCCGGATCGCCCGCGCCGCCGCTCGGGCAGCTCCTCGCCGACGCCGCGCGCGGCGACCGGCGGGCGTTCCAGCGCCTTTACCAGGCGACCAGCGCGAAACTCTTCGGCGTCATCCTTCGTATCTGCAAGGACCGGCAGATGAGCGAAGATGTGCTTCAGGAGACCTTTCTCAAGATCTGGCGGCGGGCCGAGACATACGATCGCGCGCTCGGCGAGCCGGTCGCCTGGATGAGCGTGATCGCCCGCCGGACATCGATCGACGCGCTCAGGCAGCGCAGCGAGCCACGGGCGGTCACGGCCACCGAGGACTTCGATCCGCTCGACCTTGTCGCGGATCCGGCCAGCGAGGGGCCCGACGGCGCCGACCTCGCGGCGCTGCGGAAGTGCCTGGGAAATCTCGAGGAGGAGCAGCGGCGCTGCGTGCTCCTCGCCTACTACGAAGGGTTTTCGCGCGAGGAGCTGGGCGAGAAATTCGGACGGCCGGTCGGCACGATCAAGACCTGGCTGTTCCGCGGGCTCGCGCTTCTCCGGGATTGTCTGGACGGCTGATGGCAGAGGACAAGAGCATCAAGGCCGGCGAGTATGTCCTCGGCACGCTGAGCGCCGCGGAGCGGGCGGTGTTCGAGCGCCAGCTCCGGCGCGATCCCGACCTCGCGGTCGCGGTCGAGGTATGGGAGCGGCGGCTGGGGCCGCTCGCGGCCGAAGTCGAGCCGGTCGATCCGCCGGCAGACCTCTGGGCACGCATCGAGGCCGCGACCGCGAGCCCGATCCCGCCGCGGGCCGCGGTCCGCGAGAAGGGCGAGAGCCTTCTCGACCGGGTCGCCTTCTGGCGCTGGACCAGCCTTGCCGCCGGCGCGGCGGCGGCCGGGCTCGCGGTCGCGCTCGCCATCGCAATTATCCCGCGCGGCGGCTCGCCCGAGGGGCGGTTCGTCGCCGCGCTGCAGAGCGGGGGCGAGGCGCCGCCGGTGGTGGTGACGGTCGACCTTGCGCGCGACAGCCTGGCGGTCCGCTCGCTCGCGGCGACCGCGCCGGCCGAGCGGAGCTACGAGGTCTGGTATATCGGGGAGGGCGAGAGCCCGCGCTCGCTCGGCGTCCTCGACGAGGTCGGGGCGGTGATCACCGCTTCGCTCAGCGGCATCGCCGGGTTCCGGGCCGAAGGGGCGGTGTTCGCGATCACCGACGAGCCCGAGGGCGGCTCGCCGACGGGCGGCCCGACCGGGCCGATCGTCTATTCCGGACCGCTCGTCCAGCAATCGCTTTAAAGTCGAAGAATCTCCCCCTCAGAAGCAAAGGGGCCGCAGAGCGGCCCCTTTGTCCAACCATTCGAGCGGGAGGTCAGGCACCGCTCAAGCAGCTGGAGAGGGATGGAAGGTTAGGGACAAACCGTTAATGCAATGTCTCAGCCCGGTCGGCTGCGGACCGTCGTCGAAGAGATGGCCGAGATGGCCGCCGCAGCGCGCGCAGTGCAGCTCGGTGCGGAGCATGAAATAGGAGCGGTCCTCCTCGGTGCCGACCGCCTCGGGAAGCGCGTCCCAGAAGCTCGGCCAGCCGGTGCCGCTCTCGTACTTGGTCTCGGACGAATAGAGCGCGAGGTCGCAGCCGCCGCAGGCGAAGGTGCCGGCGCGATGCTCGTTGAGGAGCTCGCTGGTCCACGGCGCTTCCGTGCCCTGGCGGCGGAGGATGCCGAAGCGCTCGCGGCCGAGAAGGCGCAGCCACTCCTCGTCGGTCTTGGTGATCTCGAAACTTCCTTCGGCGGCAAAGCCAGGCCGTCCGCGCAGCAGCGCGGCGGCGCCCGCGGTCACCGCGACGGCGGAGAGGGTCGTCAGGAATTGACGCTTGGTGAGCACTTTCTTGCCGCCGGACATAGTTTAGGCCCCTACCGATTTGATCCCTCCCCGGCGGAATGTCCACCGGGGAGTTGATCAGAACGTCGTGAGTACATCCGTTCCTACGGGAGAAGAACGGAGTCGACGACATGGATGACGCCGTTCGACTGGGCGACGTTGGGGATGGTGATCATCGCGTCGCCGCCGCCTTCGCCCTTCACGTGGATGGCGTTGTCGACCCAGGTGAAGGTGAGCAACTCGCCGTTGACGGTGGCGATCTGCACCGGGCGGCCGTTGGCGGCCTGGAGCTCTGTGGCCAGATCCTCCGCGGTCACCGTGCCGGCGATCACGTGATAGGTGAGGACGCCGGTCAGCTGGTCCTTGTTGGCGGGCATCAGGAGCGTGTCGACCGTTCCGGTGGGAAGCGCCGCGAAGGCGTCGTTGACCGGCGCGAAGACCGTGAAGGGGCCGGGGCCGGCGAGGGTGTCGACGAGGCCGGCGGCCTGGACGGCGGCGACCAGCGTAGTGTGGTCCGCGGACTCGACCGCGTTCTCCACGATGTTCTTGGTCGGGTACATCGGGGCGCCGCCGACCATCGGCACCGCGCCGGCCATCTGGGCGATGGCCGGCGCGCCGATCGCCAACGCCGACAGGGCGGCAAGGGCGAAGGCGCCGGCACGGAAATGGGATGCAGACTTCATCATGATCGCTCTCCTCAATCTCTGGGGCTGACCCGCTCTCCGGGTACGGGAGCAGTTACGGAGGGGCGGGCGGGCCGGTTTCAGAGAGCGCGAGATTTTTTCGGGGCCGATGGCCGCCGGTGCTAAGTTTGGAGTCGAGCCGGAGGTGCCGGGTGACTCGAGGCTACTCGCGCGGACAGATCTTCCTGCATTGGGCGGTCGCGCTCCTCGTCGTGCTGCAGTGGCAGACGAGCGGGCCGGTCGCGGCCTTGCTGTCGGCATGGCCCGGAAACGGCTCGGTGGAGCGGCTCGTCGGCGAGCCGCGCGCCGCGCTGCATATTCTCGGCGGGGCGCTCCTCTTGCTTCTCGTCCTCCTGCTCCTCCGCTCGCGTGCGACGCGCGGCCCGATCCCGACCGGGGAGGGGCCGCCGGTGCTCGGGACGCTGGAGTGGCTGACCCGGCTCGGCCTCTATCTGACGCTGCTCGCGCTGCCGCTTTCGGGCCTTGCCGGCGGGCTGTGGCAGGGGGCCTTCGCCGGGCTCCATGCGCGACTTGTCACGCTGCTCCTCGTGCTCATTGCCCTCCATCTGGGAGCGGTGCTGTGGCGCACGCTCGCCCGCCGCGAGCGCACGCTTCTCCGCATGCTGTGGCCGGAGCGTCGGGCGGTCCGTCAAATGTGAATCAAATCGGGCCGCCGGCGTTTCGATCTTTTCCAAGTTCCCTCACTAGGTTCTCACCGAACAGCGAGGACACTGTGATGAACGCCGTGCGGCAGGCCACTTCTCTCGTCGATTTCCGGGCTCTCAAGCGCGAGCCGGAACGGCTTCGCGGCGGCGACCTGATGCGCGACGTGATGAAGCTCCTCCGGATGGTCTCGGACCATTCCAGCGACACCGTCCTCGACGCCTACGACACCGTCCTCCTTCGGCTCTCTGGCATGGTCGAGCCGGCCGTCCGGGCCGAGATCGCCGCCGATCTCGCCCGCCAGCGCCGCGTGCCGCCGGCGATCGTCCGCCATCTCGCCCTCGACGACATCGAAATCGCGCAGCCGCTCCTCATCCTCTCGCCGATGCTGAGCGACTCCGATCTCTGCGGGATCGCGGAAATCCGGGGCGTTCCGCACCGCCGCGCGATCGCGCGGCGCCCGCTGATCGGGATGGCGGTGACCGACCTCCTGATCCTCCGCGGTGACGACTCGGTGCGTCGGGCGCTGGCCGGCAACGTGACGGCCCGGATCTCGCCGGCAGGCTACGAGAAGCTCGCCGAGCAGGCCAAGCGCGACCCGGCGATGCGCGAGCTCCTCGCGGTCACGCCGACCGAGGCAGCGGCGCCGAGCACGATCGGGGTGATGCGGAAGGCCGTTCCGGCCGGCGCCAAGCCAGCGCGCCGGGCGCGGGTCCCCAAGGCCGGCTAGGCCGCCGCGGCGCTCTTCGACCAGGACACCGGTCTTCAGATACGGCCGCCCGCGGGCGGCCGTGCGATTCCTTGCTCACATCGACGCCGGTGAGAGCAAATCGCTCGCTTGCCGATACATAAAGATATGTTTATATGTCGTCGAAGGTCGGCAGGCGCCGGCCGAACGGGACGACGATGCTGACGACGACACCTCTTTCCATGGACGCGGTCCTGACGGCCCTCAAGGCGGCTGGCGAGGAGACGCGTCTCCGCATCCTCCACCTCCTCGCCGACAGCGAGCTGACGGTGAAGGACCTCACCACCATCCTCGCCCAGTCGCAGCCGCGCATCTCCCGCCACCTCAAGCTCCTCGCCGAGGCCGGGCTGGTGGTCCGCCACCCCGAGGGCGCGCGGGTCTATTACCGGCTGGCCGACGAGGCTGCGGCGCGGCGGCTTGTCCGCGCGCTGACCGACGTCGCCGACGGCGCCGACCCGACCGTCGGGCGGGACCGCGAGCGGCTGCAAGCGGTGAAGGACGCGCATGCCAAGGTGGCGGCGCGCTACTTCGCGGTGAACGCCGGCGACTGGGACGTCATCCGCTCCCTCCACGTGCCCGAGCAGGCGGTGGAAGCCGCCATGCGCGAGGCGGTCGGGACGCGGCCCTTCGGCAGCTTCCTCGACCTCGGCACCGGCACCGGCCGGCTCCTCGAGCTCTTCGCGCCGCTCTATCAGCGCGGGGTCGGCATCGACCTCTCGCCGGCGATGCTCTCGGTGGCGCGCACCAATCTCAGCCGCGCGGGGGTGGCGCATGCGCAGATCCGCCAGGGCGACATCTACAACCTCAACCTGCCGCGCGACTCCTTCGACCTCGTGACGATCCACCAGGTGCTGCACTATCTGGACGAGCCGGCGCGAGCGATCGCCGAGGCCGCGCGCGTCCTTCGTCCGGGCGGGCGGCTCCTGGTCGTCGACTTCGCGCCGCACGAGCTCGAGTTCCTGCGCGAGCGGCACGCCCATCGGCGGCTTGGCTTCGACCGCGCGAGCATCGCCGGCTGGCTTGCCGACGCCGGTCTCAGGCTCGGGAAGGCGAGGGACCTCAAGCCGGAGAAGGGCGCCGGCGACAAGCTCACCGTGACGCTATGGCTGGCCGAGGACCCGCGCATGCTGGTAGCGGGTACGCCGGCCGCAAGGAAGGAGCGCGTGGCATGAACGCGAGCGTGGAACGAGTGAGCCGGCTGCCGGCCGCGCCGTCGCGGCTCCGGGTGTCGTTCGAGTTCTTCCCGCCCAAGACCGAGGCGATGGAGGAGACGTTGTGGCGTTCCGTCCAGCGCCTGGCGCCGCTCGCCCCCTCGTTCGTGTCGGTGACCTACGGCGCGGGGGGCTCGACGCGCGAGCGGACGCACCAGACCGTCAACCGCATCCTTCGCGAGACGAGCCTCCGGCCGGCCGCGCATCTGACCTGCGTCGCCGCCGAGCGCGGCGAGGTCGACGCGGTGGTCGAGGACTACAAGGCGATCGGGGTGCGCCACATCGTGGCGCTGCGCGGCGACCCGCCCGACGGACCGGGCACGCGGTTCTACACACACCCGCACGGTTACCAGACCTCCGTCGAGCTGGTCGAAGGCATCCTCAGGATCGCGCCGTTCGAGGTGTCGGTGGCGGCCTATCCGGAGAAGCATCCGGAGAGCCCGTCGGTGGCCGACGACATCGAGATGCTGAAGCGGAAGGTTGGCGCGGGCGCGAGCCGGGCGATCACCCAGTTCTTCTTCGACAACGACACTTTCGAGCGCTACGTCGAGAAGGTGCGGGCGGCGGGGATCGACGTGCCGATCACCCCCGGCATCATCCCGGTGCATTCCTTCAAGCAGGTCGCGCGCTTCGCCGAACGCTGCGGGGCGAGCATCCCGGCCTGGCTCGCCGCGCGCTTCGAGGGCCTCGAGGAGGACGCCGAGACGCGCCAGCTGGTCGCCGCAGCGGTGGCCGCCGAGCAGGTCCTCGACCTCATCGACCGCGGCATCACCGACTTCCATTTCTACACGATGAACCGCGCCGACCTCGTCTATGCGATCTGCCACCTCATCGGCATGCGGCCGGCAACCGCCGCGCCGAAGGAGGCGGTGGCGTGACTGCCAATTCCAAGGCGCCGGAACCCCCTCACCCCAACCCTCTCCCCTCCGGGGAGAGGGGACCGGCTGGCGTCGCGTCCAGTATCGTTCCTCCTGTGGTGGAGCACGACCGATCCGTGCCCCCTCTCCCCGGAGGGGAGAGGGTTGGGGTGAGGGGGCTCCACCGTGTCGCGGTGGCTCGCCGGCTTCGCCGCGACATCACCGACGCGGAGCGGAAGCTCTGGTACCAGCTGCGGGACCGTCGCCTGGCCGGCGTGAAGTTCAAGCGCCAGGTGCCGATCGGGCGGTACTATGCTGACTTCGCGAGCCTTGAACACCATCTGATCATCGAGGTCGATGGCGGTCAGCATGCGCTCGCCGAGGAGACGGATGCGGCGCGGACGAAGGAGCTCGAGGCGATGGGGTTCCTGGTGCTGCGGTTCTGGAACAGCGATGTGCTGACCAACATGGAAGGGGTGATCGAGTCGATCCTCGCGGTTATCCAACATGCGCCGGAACCCCCTCACCCTAACCCTCTCCCCTCCGGGGAGAGGGGACGAGACCCTTTCGGGAAGGACAGTGACCCATGACCAAGTTTGAGATGTCCGAGACGGAGAGGCAGCTGCGGGCGCTGGCGAAGGAGAGGATCCTTGTCCTCGACGGGGCGATGGGGACGCTCATCCAGACGCTCCGGCTCGACGAGGCCGGCTATCGCGGCGCGCGCTTCGCGGACTGGAAGCAGGACGTGCGGGGCAACAACGACCTCCTCATCCTCAGCCAGCCGCAGCACATCAAGGCGATGCACCGCGCCTATCTCGAGGCGGGCGCCGATATCGTGGAGACCAACACGTTCGCGTCCACCTCGATCGCGCAGGCCGATTACGGCATGGAGGCGCTCGCCTACGAGATGAACCGCGAGGGCGCGCGGCTCGCCAAGGAGGCGGCGCGCGAGATGGAGGTCACCACCCCCGACCGGCCGCGCTTCGTCGCCGGCGCGATCGGGCCGACCAACCGCACCGCCTCGATCTCGCCCGACGTCAACAACCCGGGCTTCCGGGCGGTGAGCTTCGACCAGCTGAAGGACTCGTACGCCGAGGCGGCGCGCGGCCTCATCGACGGCGGGGCCGACATCATCCTCGTCGAGACGATCTTCGACACGCTCAACGCCAAGGCGGCGGTGGTGGCGATCGAGGAGGAGTTCGCGCGGCGCGGAAGGCGCTGGCCGCTGATGCTGTCGGGGACGATCACCGATCTCTCCGGGCGGACGCTGTCGGGCCAAACGCCGTCCGCGTTCTGGTATTCGCTCCGCCACGCGAGGCCGTTCTCGATCGGGCTCAACTGCGCGCTCGGCGCGAAGGAGATGCGCGCGCATATCGAGGAGCTCAGCCGCGTCGCCGACACGCTGATCTGCGCCTACCCCAACGCCGGGCTGCCGAACGAGTTCGGGCTCTACGACGAGAGCCCGCTGTCGATGGCCGAGATGATCCAGGAGTTCGCCCGCTCGGGCCTCGTCAACATCGTCGGCGGCTGCTGCGGGACGACGCCCGACCACATCCGCGCCTTCGCCGATGCGGTCGCCGGCATCCGTCCGCGCGTCATCCCCGAGCTGACCCCGAAGCTGCGGCTCGCCGGGTTGGAGCCCTTCGAGGCCGCGGCGTAGCCGCCTTGGGAGACCACGAGCTTAACCTCGCCCTTGCGGGGAGGTCGAAACCGCGTCAGCGGTTTCGGGAGGGGGTGAGCCGGAGCGTCTGAAACGGGAACAAAAGGACGCGGGCTTGCGCCCGCTACCCCGCCCCGAAGTCTGCAAGCAGACTTCGACCCTCCCGCAAGGGGAGGGTTAAGTCTTTTGAGCGCATGACACGTGAGAAGAGAGTAGAGCCGAGTTCATGCCCGCCCCCACAGCGACCTTCATCAATATCGGCGAGCGGACCAACGTCACCGGCTCGGCGCGCTTCCGGAAGCTGATCCAGGCCGGCGACTACGCCGCGGCCGTCGAGGTGGCGCGCGACCAGGTCGTCAACGGGGCGCAGATCCTCGACGTCAACATGGACGAGGGCCTTCTCGATTCCGAGAAGGCGATGACCACCTTCCTCAACCTCCTCGCCGCCGAGCCGGACATCGCGCGCGTGCCGATCATGATCGATTCGTCCAAATGGACGGTGATCGAGGCCGGCCTCAAATGCGTGCAGGGCAAGTCGATCGTGAACTCGATCTCGATGAAGGAGGGCGAGGCGGCCTTCATCGAGCAGGCCGGCAAGGTGCTCCAGTACGGCGCCGCGGCGGTGGTGATGGCCTTCGACGAGAAGGGGCAGGCCGACACGTTCCAGCGCAAGACCGAGATCGCGGCGCGCGCCTATCGCGTGCTGACCGAGGAGGTCGGCTTCCCGCCCGAGGACATCATCATCGATCCGAACATCTTCGCGATCGCGACGGGGATCGAGGAGCACAACAACTACGCCGTCGACTTCATCGAGGCGACGCGCTGGATCAGGCAGAACCTCCCGCACGCGCATGTCTCGGGGGGCGTCTCCAACCTCTCCTTCTCGTTCCGCGGCAACGAGAAGGTGCGCGAGGCGATGCACTCGGTGTTCCTCTACCACGCCATCCAGGCGGGCATGGACATGGGCATCGTCAACGCCGGCCAGCTCGCGGTCTACGAGGAGATCGAGCCCGAGCTCCGCGAGCTCTCCGAGGACGTGATCCTCAACCGCCGGCCGGACGCGACCGAGCGGCTCCTCGAAGCGGCCGAGCGCTATCGCGGCGACGGCGCGCAGAAGAGGGAGGCCGACCTCGCCTGGCGCACCTGGCCGGTCGAGAAGCGGCTCGAGCACGCTCTGGTCAGCGGCATCACCGAGTTCATCGAGGCCGATACGGAGGAGGCGCGGCAGAGGGTCGAGCGGCCGCTGCACGTGATCGAAGGCCCGCTGATGGCCGGCATGAACGTGGTCGGCGACCTCTTCGGCGCGGGCAAGATGTTCCTGCCGCAGGTGGTGAAGTCGGCTCGCGTGATGAAGCAGGCGGTCGCCTATCTGATGCCTTTCATGGAGGCGGAGAAGGAGGCGCTCGGCGTCACCGGCCTGTCGTCGGCCGGCAAGATCCTGCTGGCCACCGTCAAGGGCGACGTGCACGACATCGGCAAGAACATCGTCGGGGTCGTGCTCGCCTGCAACAATTACGAGGTCATCGACCTCGGCGTGATGGTGCCGACGCAGAAGGTGCTCGACACGGCGCGCGCCGAGAAGGTCGACATTATCGGGCTCTCCGGCCTCATCACGCCCTCGCTCGACGAGATGGTCCATGCCGCGGCCGAGATGGAGCGCCAGGGCCTCGACCTCCCGCTGATGATCGGCGGGGCGACGACCTCCCGCGTCCACACGGCGGTGAAGATCAACCCGGCCTACAAGCGCGGGCAGGCGGTGCACGTCCTCGACGCCTCGCGCGCGGTCGGCGTGGCCTCGAGCCTCCTCGGCTCCGGGCGCGGCACGTATGTCCGCGAAGTGCGGGAGGAGTACGACCGCATCGCCGCCAAGCACGCGGCCGCCGATGCCGACAAGAAGCGCCTCAGCCTCGCCGACGCACGCGCTGACCGCTACGTCATCGACTGGAGCCAGTATTCGGCGCCGCGGCCGAGCTTCCTCGGCGTCCGCGCCTTCCGCGACTATCCGCTGGCCGAGCTGGTGCCCTATATCGACTGGACGCCGTTCTTCGCCGCCTGGGAAATCCGCGGCACCTATCCGGGCATTCTCGAGGACGCGACGGTCGGGCCGGCTGCCAAGGCGCTCCTCCACGACGCGCAGGTGATGCTCAAGCGCATGGTCGATGAGAAGTGGGTCAGCGCCAACGCGGTGATCGGCTTCTGGCCGGCCAACGCGGTCGGCGACGATGTGGCCGTCTATGCCGACGAGGGGAGGCGGGTCGAGCTCGACCGGCTGCACACGCTGCGCCAGCAGATGGCGCGGTCGACCGACAGGCGGCGGCACGTCGCGCTGGCCGACTTCGTCTCGCCGAGGGAGGCGGTGGCGGACTTCATCGGCGGTTTCGCGGTCACCGCGGGGATCGGCGAGGACAAGGTCATCGAGCGTTTCCAGAAGGCGAACGACGACTTCTCCAAGATCCTATCGCAATCGCTGACCGACCGCCTGGCCGAGGCGTTCGCGGAGCGGATGCACGAGCGGGTGCGGCAGGAGTTCTGGGGCTACGCGCCGGGCGAGCAGTTCACCAACGAGGCGCTGATCGCCGAGAAATACCGCGGCATCCGTCCGGCGCCGGGCTATCCGGCGCAGCCCGACCACACCGAGAAGGCGACGCTCTTCCGGCTCCTCGACGCGGAGAAGGAGGCGGGGATCAGCCTCACGGAGAGTTTTGCGATGTGGCCGGCTTCGTCGGTCTCGGGACTCTATATCGCCCATCCGGAGAGCCATTATTTCGGCGTCGGCAAGATCGAGCGCGACCAGGTTGAGGATTATGCCGAGCGGAAGGCGATGAGCGTCGCCGAGGTCGAGCGCTGGCTCGCCCCGATCCTCGCCTACGACCCCTCCCGCGCCGAAGCCGCGGAGTAGCGCTTGGGCGAGCAAAGAAGCGTGGAGGCGGTCACACACCTCCTAACCTCCCCCTCGAGGGGAGGTCGAAACCGCGAAGCGGTTTCGGGAGGGGGGCATCCACGGTGCCATCTGCGGAGAGGACGCGGGCTGCGCCCGCTCCCCCCTCCCGAAGCTGCTCGGCCCCCGATCAAGTCGGGGGCCTCGCACCTTCGACCCCGGATCGGGTCCGGGGCAGGCTCTCCCCTCGAGGGGGAGGTTGGACGGTCGAGATGCTTCGACTTGCTTTTAACCTCTCCCTTGCAGGGAGGTCGAAACCGCGCAGCTGTTTCGGGAGGGCGTGGGCCGGACGAGGCGCTGGTGGAAGGGAAGGACGCGGGCTCCGCCCGCTACCCCCTCCCGAAGCCGCTCGGCCCCCGATCAAGTCGGGGGCCTCGCACCTTCGACCTCCCCGCAAGGGGGAGGTTAAGCGCTTCTGTGGCTGGCTTGGTTCACCATGGCTGCTGACGCCGCGGCTGCGCGGCGGAGTGTCCTGCTGCCGCGGCTGTGGCCGGCGGTGTTCACGCTGGGGTGGCTGCTGGCCGCGATCAGCGCGGCGGAGGCGCTGCATGCGCTGTTCGCGGTCGCGGTGGGGGACGGGGAGGGGTTCGCCTTCGCGGCGTCGGCGGCGGTGACGGGCTTCACCGCGGGCGCGTGCATCCTCACCACCAGCGGGCGGCCGTTCCAGCTCAACTTCCGGGACGCGGCGATCCTGACGGTCGGGGCGTGGTTCATCGTCCCGTTCTTCGCGGCGCTCCCCTTCGTGCTGCCGCCGGTCGACCTCAGCTATATCGACGCCTATTTCGAGATGGTCTCCGGCTTCACCACCACCGGGTCAACGGTGATGGACGCGCTCGACACGCGGCCGCCCACGATCCTCCTCTGGCGCTCGACCGTGCAGTGGATCGGCGGCATGGGGATCATCGGCCTCGCCATCCTCATCCTGCCGTTCCTCAAGATCGGCGGGATGCAGCTCTTCCGTCTCGAATCGTCCGACCGGTCGGAGAACGTGCTGCCGCGCGTCCAGTCGGTGGCGATCGCCATCATCCAGATCTACGTGACGCTGACCATCGCCTGCTTCATCGCCTATTGGCTCCTGGGCATGACCCCGTTCGACGCGCTCAACCACGCGCTGACCACGGTGTGCACCGGCGGCTTCTCGACCCATGACAGCTCGTTCGGCTATTTCACCGACTACCGGCTCGAGTGGACCGCGGTGCTCTTCATGACCGCCGGGAGCCTGCCCTTCCTCGCCTATCTCAAGGTCGTCCGCGCGGGATCGTGGCGCGACCGGATCGAGCCGCAGATCGTCTGGTTCGTCGGCATCATCCTCGTCTCCTCGCTGGTGCTGACCCTCTGGCTCATGCGCAACGGGCAGACCGACATCGTCTTCGCCTTCACCAAGGCGGTGTTCAACGTCACCTCGGTGGTGAGCACGACCGGCTTCGCCTCGACCGACTACATGCAGTGGGGCCAGTTCGCGATCGGCGTGTTCTTCGTGCTGACCTTCGTCGGCGGCTGCACGGGCTCGACATCGGGCGGGATCAAGATCCTCCGCTTCAACATCCTCTTCTCGATGATCGTGCAGCAGGCCAAGCAGGCGATCTATCCGAGACGGGTCGTGCCGACGCGCTACGGCACGCGCGTGGTCTCCAACGAACAGATCGCCTCGGTGGGCGCGTTCGTCTTCCTCTATCTCTCGACCTTCGTGGTGTTCTCGATGCTGCTGGCGCTGAGCGGGCTCGACACGGCCACCGCGCTCTCCTCGGCGGC
>JADYYB010000189.1 GCA_020853895.1 Bauldia sp. | reverse complement strand
GCGTCCGGCCCGGCATAGGTCGCCTCGAGGTCGATGATGTCGCGAAGGTAGATCTTCCCCTCGGCCAGCTCGTCGCGCCAGATGATGATCGCCTGGAAGGTGAGCGGGCTCTCGCAGAGGCCCGCGATCATCGCCTCGCGGCCGGCCTCGATGCGCTTGGCGATGGCGATCTCGCCCTCGCGGCTGAGGAGCTCGACCGAGCCCATCTCGCGAAGATACATGCGCACCGGGTCGTCGGTGCGGTCGGTCGGCTCGCGCGCGGTGCCGGTGCGGGCGACGGCGGTGCCGGTCGTCTCGGCGATCTCCCCGCCCTCTTCGGGCTCGTCGGCGGCCGGGGCCTCGGCCTCTTCGGCTTCGTCCGTCTCGATGACGTTGATGCCCATGTCGGAGAGCATGGCGAGGATGTCCTCGATCTGCTCCGAGCTCACCTCCTGCGAGGGGAGGACCGCGTTCAACTCGTCATGGGTGACAAAGCCGCGCTTCTTGGCGACCTTGATCATCTTCTTGACGGCGGCATCGGAAAGGTCGAGGGGGGAGGAGTCCGTGCTCTCAGCCGCCGGCTCTTGCGCCTCGTCCGTTTCCTGTACCTTGGTCGCCATCTAGTTCTCTCTCCGCGCTGCCTAATCTAGCGTGCGCCGATCCGCAGTGAAGAAGCCGGTGCCAAAATCCCGTGCCGGGACGGGATTCTCGCGGCCTCGATTAGGCCGTCTCTCTTAAACCGGGCTTAACCCTACGGCAAACGCCGTCGGCCAAGCCTTTCTGGACCCAGAGACTCCGTGCCCCGACCGCCCCTATTGCGCCCCGAAACCATCGATCAGTGCCTGCAGACCCTCGGCGCTGGCAAGCTGTCTCTGGATTTCGACGATGCGAGCAAGGTGAGCGTCACTTGCGTCCGCCGCAAGGGCGGTTTCGGCATCTTTGAGCTCCTTATGTAACGCGTGCGCCCGTCTCTGCAAGGCCGCCGCTTGCCGCCAGCCTTCGAGCGCATCCGAATCGCGCGCGGAGGGCGAAACCTGCCACAGACCGACCCGCGCCAGTTGCTCGTCGAGGCGCGCCAGGAGCGCCGCGTGCGGCGAGGCCTGGAGCCGCGCCCGTAGCTCGCCCCCGCCTATCTCCGGCTCGTGGGCGACGATCTCGACCAGGCGATGGCGGAAACGGGCGAGATCGTGGCTCGAAAGCTCCATGTCGGAGAATTCGTCCAGGTGCTCGGCGAGAAGCGCGGGGTGGTTGGCCATGCTCATCACCAGCACCACCTCGCGGAGCGAGGGCTGGCTCCGCGAGACCGTGACCGCCCGGCGCAGCGATTCGGTCACCTCGATCGGCCAGCCTTCCTCGTTCCGACGGCGGTCGAAGCCCTGCCGGCCGCCGCGGAAGCGCTCGCGATTGCGCTCGCGGCTCCGCACCTCGATCCGGGGCGCGAAGAGCGCGGCCACGCGCTCGGCCATCGCCTGCTCGTAGTGCTTGCGCACGGCCGGATCGGGGATCGACCGGGCGAGGCCGGCGACCCGCACCTCGAGCTCGGCGCGGCTCTCGGGCGTATCGAAAGTCTGCCCCTGCGTCTCGCGCGTCCACAGCATCTCGGAAAAGGGCGTGGCGGCGGCGAGGATCTCCCGCATCGCCTCCGGCCCGGCGCTGCCGATGAGGTCGTCCGGGTCCTGCCCCTGGGGGAGGAGCGCGAAGCGGAGCGTCCGCCCCGGCTTGAGGTGCGGCAGCGCGAGATCGAGGGCGCGGAAGGCGGCGCGCTTGCCCGCCCCGTCGCCGTCGAAGCAGAGGATCGGCTCAGGCGCCATGCGCCACAGAAGCTCGAGCTGGGTCTCGGTGAGCGCGGTACCAAGCGGGGCAACGGTGTGAGGGAACCCGGCGACGCTCATCGCGATGGCGTCGACATAGCCCTCGACGGCGATCACCGTGCCAGCGTCGTGCGCCGCCTTCCGCGCCTCGGCGCCGTTATAGAGGAGCGTGCCCTTGTGGAAGAGCGGGGTCTCCGGCGAGTTGAGGTACTTGGCCGGCACGTCTGCGCCGAGCGCCCGGCCGCCGAAGCCGACGATCCGCCCGCGGAAATCGGCGATCGGGAACATCACGCGGTCGCGGAAGCGGTCGAAGGCCACCGGCACGTCGTCGCCGGAGACCAGGAGCCCGGCCTCGATCATGGCTTCCAGCGTCACGCCCTTGCCGGCCAGGAACTCCTTGAGCCCGTTCCGCGAGTCGGGGGCGTAGCCGATGCGGAACTGCTTCTGCACCGGCGGGCCGAGGCGCCGCTTGCCGAGATAGGCGCGCGCGCCCGAGCCCGCCGGGCTCTGCAGCGTCGCCTCGAAATGGCGCGCGGCGAGGTCGAGCACCTCGTAGAGGCTGGCGCGGACCTTCTCCCGCTCCTCGGCGCGCGGATCGACGCTGGGCAGCGCCAGCCCGGCCTCGGCGGCGAGCCGCTCGACCGCCTCGGTGAAGCCGAGCCCCTCGGTCTCCATGACGAAGGAGAAGATGTCGCCGTGCTTGCCGGAGGAGAAGTCGTGGTAGAAGCCCTTCTGGTCGTTGACCGTGAAGGACGGCGACTTCTCGGCGTTGAACGGCGAGAGGCCGATGAACTCCCGCCCCTGCTTGCGGAGTTTCACGCGGCGGCCGACCACCGCCGAGACCGGCAGCCGGTTCCTGATCTCTTCGAGGAAAGCGGGCGTGAAGCGCAAGGCGACTCGGACGGCGTCAGCTGAAACCGGATCAGTATAGCAAGAGCAGCGAGTAGCTCGTCCGCCCGGACGACTTGCCCTTCTGATTCACAGGCTGTGAACACGGCCGCGCTCGCTCAAGCGGAGAGCGAGCAGCGGCCGCCCGCGCAGCTACTGCAGCTGCTCCTTCACGATCTGGCTCGCGCGGCCGAAATCCATCTGGCCGGCGTAGCGGCTCTTCAGGGTGGACATGCAACGCCCCATGTCGCGGAGGCCCTGCGCGCCCGTCTCCTCGATCGCCTTGGAGCAGATCGCGCGCATCTCCGCCTCGCTCAGCTGGCGCGGCAGGAACTCCTTGATGATGGCGATCTCCTCGCGCTCCTGCTCGGCCAGCTCGAGCCGCGCCGCCTCTTCGAACTGGGCGGCCGAATCGAGGCGCTGGCGGATCATCTTGCCGAGGATCTCGAGGAGCTCCTGGTCGCTCACCTTCTCGCGGCCGGCGGCGCGCGCGATCCCGTCGCGGTCGCGGATCGTCGCGAGCATCAGGCGCAGCGTGCCCATGCGGCGCCGATCCTGGGTCAGGATGGCGTCCTTGAGGGCCGATTCCATCTGTAGTCTCATTCTCTCACATACTCCGGACGCGCCCGGCCGAAATCAACGCCTGGCGGGGCGAGCGAATTCATCTTTCTAAGTTGTTGGTGCGAAAGGAATTCTCGTCTTTCACATTGACTGCGCGGCGCCTGCTGCCTACGTTCCGGCCGCCCTCGGGTCGCCCCATGCGGCTCTCAGCAAATCACAGCGGTCCTTTCGAAACAGTCATATGATCTCCGACGCCCCCGAAATCAAGCACGGCGGCGAGTCCTGGGACGAGGGCCCGGCGACCGCCCTTCTCATCCTCGCCGATGGCACGATCATCGAGGGCAAGGGCGTCGGCGCCGTCGGCACCGCGGTCGGCGAGGTCTGCTTCAACACCGCCATCACCGGCTACGAGGAGATCCTCACCGACCCCTCCTATGCCGGCCAGATCATCACCTTCACGTTTCCGCATATCGGCAATGTCGGGACCAACGAGGAGGACGTGGAGACCGTCGACCTCGCCGAGACCGAAGGCGTCCGCGGCTGCATCCTCAGGGCCGACATCACCGAGCCCTCGAACTATCGCGCCGCGAAGCATCTCGACGCCTGGCTGAAGGCGCGCGGCATCGTCGGCATGACCGGCGTGGACACCCGCGCCCTGACCACGCTCATCCGCGAGAACGGCATGCCCAACGCGGTCATCGCCCATTCGCCGGACGGCAAGTTCGACCGCGCCAAGCTCGCCGCCGAGGCGAAGGCCTGGCCGGGCCTTC
>JADYYB010000188.1 GCA_020853895.1 Bauldia sp. | reverse complement strand
GTCCTCGCTGCCTGACCGCGCCCCCGCACGACCTCTTTCCACATTCTCAACCTCACCCGCTCAGCAAAAATACCCGCTCAGCCAAACCCTCCTCCTCCTCAAACCGCGTTACGCAAAGGTCTCCTTGTGGGGGAGGACGGGAGGGGCCTCGCGGCAAGCGAGGATTGAGATCCCACCTGGCAAACACGCGTTAGCGTGGGATTCCTAGCAGGCCTCGCTTGCCGCTCGGCCCCCACCCCGGCCCTCCCCACAAGGGGGAGGGGGAATGGGCGGCTAGAGCCTGCGGAAGCGGGCGCGGGCGGCGCGCTCGATGGCGGCGGCGGTCAGCTTATCGAGGTTGAGGCGGTCCCGGAGGATCTGCAGGAAGCGGAGCTCCTCCTGCTCGACGAAGAGGTCGGCCGCCGCGACCTCGACGGCCAGCGCGTAGGCCGTCTCGTAGAGCCGCTCGGGCAGCGCCTCGGCGATCATCTCCAGCACCGCGTCGAGGCCGTCGCTGCGGCGGAGGATCGTGCCGCAGGCCTCGGCCGTCGGCACCACGCGCTCGGCATCGAAGTCGCGGAAGACGGGCAGCGTGCGGACGACGTCGCCGATGGTGCGGAGCTCGCGGTCGGTCATCACCCGGTCGACGGCGGCGAGGGTCACCATGCCGTAGATGAGCGCGTCCTCGACGGAGATCACGGTGGTCTGGACGTTCATCTTCGCGCTCCTTCGGCCTGGCGCGAGAGTGGTAAGGGTTGGCGCCGGAGCCGGCAAGGCGCAGGCCGCTAGCGCAGCCAGTCCGAAACGTCGCGGTTCAGCAGCTGGCCGATGCGCTCGATCTCGGGCCGCAGCTCCGCGACGATCTCGCGGCGCAATTCGGGGTCCATGGTCTCCGGCGGCGCGCGGCGGACGAGGAGCCTGCCGAGCGGATGGTCGGCCTCGAGGAGGACGCGCGTCACGTCGGGCTGGAAGCGGCCGAGCGCGGGGCGATGCTCGAGGATGAGGCGCGCGAGTGGCCAGTTGACGTAGGTCTGGCGCGGGTTGGAGTGCGGCCAGGGCACGCGCGGGTCGTGAGGCACGCCGAGGAACTCGGTGAGGCGCCGCGTCTGGCCCGCGACGTCGCCCCGGAAATCGTCGAGGACGAGGACGAGGCGCTTCTCGGGCTCGACCTGCTTGAAGAAGCGGCGGAGATGGGAGCCGAGGGAGACGATCATCCGGTACGGCTTGCTGCCCTTCTGGCCGAGCCGCAGCCCGCGGATCTGGCCGCGCCAGGCGCGGGCGAAATCGCGCTCCTCCTCGAGGAAGAGCATCACCAGCTGCCAGTGCAGCGCGAAGGCGAGGTCGACCGGGTTGCGGATGAAGGCGACGAACCGCGCATTCGGGCTGTCGGCCTTGGCATCGGCGATCGCGCTGGGGCTGAGGAGGTAATAGGGCGTCGCCTCCCCGATCAGCTGGTCCGGCCGCGCGGGGGCGAAGAGGCGGAGATAGGCGTCCCGGTCGGCGACGCGCTGGATCCCGAAAATGGCCTGCGAGAACGGGTCGGAGGCGTAGAAGCGCGGCTCCTTCAGCGCCGGCATGAAGATGCCGGGATACTGCTTGAGGTAGTCCGCGGCGGAGGTCGTGCCGCATTTCGGCGCGCCGACGATGAAGAAATCCGGAT
The DNA here is from genome assembly GCA_020853895.1 of Bauldia sp. Taxonomy (GTDB): domain Bacteria; phylum Pseudomonadota; class Alphaproteobacteria; order Rhizobiales; family Kaistiaceae; genus JADYYB01. The sequence continues at coordinate 18,374 of JADYYB010000188.1, read as the reverse complement.
AGCGCGCGGCCATTCCCTGCCCTGCCCCAGTCGGCTGCTGTTACCCGGCGGAAGCCGCAACCTCAAGGCCGCGCGAAGCTTCGCGTTGACGTGGGCGGCGCGCCTCCCTTAGCTTCCGCGCTTTCCCGATAGGACCTTTATCTTGACCGCCACCCGCCTTCCCGCTCTCGACATCTCCGACGCCCTCTTCGAGGCGGCGCAGAGCTCGAAAGCGTGGCCGTTCGAGGAGGCGCGGAAGATCGTCGCGCGGGTCGAGAAGCGCGGGAGCCCCGAGCGCGGCGTCCTCTTCGAGACCGGATACGGGCCCTCGGGCCTCCCGCATATCGGCACGTTCGGCGAGGTGGCGCGCACCACGATGGTGCGGACCGCGTTCCGCGTCCTGACGCGCGACACGATCCCGACCCGCCTCCTCTCCTTCTCCGACGACATGGACGGGCTCCGCAAGGTGCCGGGCAACATCCCCAACCAGGAGATGGTGCGGCAGCATCTCGGCAAGCCGCTGACCCGCATTCCCGACCCGTTCGGCCAGTACGAGAGCTTCGGGCACCACAACAACGCGATGCTGCGCCGCTTCCTCGACCGCTTCGGCTTCGCCTACGAGTTCGGAAGCGCGAGCGAATATTACGCCGCGGGCCGGTTCGACGAGACGCTCCTCAAGATGCTCGCCGCCTACGACGAGGTGATGGCGATCATGCTGCCCTCGCTCGGCGACGAGCGGCGCGAGACCTACTCGCCGTTCCTGCCGATCTCGCCGACCACCGGCGAGGTGCTGCAGGTCGCGATCCTCGAGCGGAAGGTCGATTCCGGCACCATCGTCTATCGCGACCCGGACAGCGGGAAGCTGGTCGAGACGCTGGTCACCGGCGGGCGCGTGAAGTGCCAGTGGAAGGCCGACTGGGCGATGCGCTGGGTCGCGCTCGGGGTCGACTACGAGATGTCGGGCAAGGACCTCATCGACTCGGTGAAGCTGTCGAGCCGGATCGCCGCCGCGCTCGGCGTCGATCCGCCGGAGGGGTTCAACTACGAGCTCTTCCTCGACGAGAACGGGCAGAAGATCTCCAAGTCGCGCGGTAACGGGCTGACCATCGACGAGTGGCTGGCCTATGCCTCGCCGGAGAGCCTCTCGCTGTTCATGTTCCAGAAGCCGAGGACCGCCAAGCGGCTCTACTTCGACGTCATCCCGAAGGCGGTGGACGAGTATTTCGCCTATCTCGACGCCTTCGGGCGCGAGGATGTTTCGCAGCGGCTCGCCAATCCGGTCTGGCACATCCATTCCGGCAACCCGCCGAGCGTGGACATGCCGATCTCCTTCACGCTCCTCCTCAACCTCGCCTCCGCGTCGGACGCCGGCAGCCGCGCGGCGATGTGGGGGTACATCTCGTCCTACCGGCCCGACGTGACGCCGGAGAGCCACCCGAAGGTCGATGAGCTGGTCGGCTACGCGGTGCGCTACTACCAGGATTTCGTGAAGCCGAAGAAGGTGTTCCGGGCGCCCGACGAGGTGGAGCGCGAGGCGCTGGCCTCGCTCGACCGCGCTTTGGGGGCCGTGCCGGAAGGGGCGGACGCGGAGGCGATCCAGGCCGCGATCCTCGACGTCGGCCGCGCCATCCCGCGCTACCAGGACAAGGAGCGGGTCGGGCCGAGCGGCGGGCCGGGCGTGTCGGGGGCGTGGTTCAACGCGCTCTACCAGCTCCTCATCGGCCAGGAGCGCGGCCCGCGCTTCGGCTCGTTCGTCTCGCTCTATGGCGTGGAGGAGACGCGCGCGCTGATCCAGCGGGCGCTCAAGGGCGAGTTGGCCGCGGCTTAGCCCCCTCTCCCCGGAGGGGAGAGGGTTGGGGTGAGGGGGTACCGCCCTATCCGGATAGGTGGAGCCCCCTCACCCGGATCCCCTCTCCCCGGCGGGGAGAGGTCGGCATCCCGGCTCGCCGGAGGCGAGGCGGGTGACGGTGCACCTAGCGGAATTCCTTGACGACCTCGATCTCGCCGACGATCGCCGCGTTGAAGGCGTTGAGGTCGGCGGCCGGAATCCAGTATTCGCGATGCGCCTTCCCGCCCGCCTCCTGCACGTTGTAAGCAGCGAGGAAGTCGCGGCGGACGCGGAAGCGGGTGACGTAGCCGGCGCCAGAGGCGGGGACGTTCCAGTCACGGGCGATCTTGATGGCGTAGGCCTTGGTGAGGACGGGGCAGAAGATTGGCTGCTCGGGGAGGCGCGGCGGGAACGCACGCATCCCGGATGCTCGAATGAGGTCGAGTTCCTCCGGCCCGACTGGTCGCCACAAAGTGATCGTGTCGATCGACCACGGTGCGTCTGGCCAGAGCCCGTTGAGGGTGGCGACGAACCGATGCAGGGCTACGGCAAGCTGATTGTGATCGCCATCCTCGCGAAATTGCTCAATGGCGGCTTTGCACTGCAGATGCGCCTCTTCGTCCAATTCCAAGGAACTTATCCACTCGTCGTCGCTGAGTTTGTCGTCTTCCTTGCTGTGCAAAGCCCGCATGTTCACTCGCGCATCCGCCGAGATCGCATCGCCGGCGAGCGCCACGATGACGTCACCAGCGCGTGGGTGCTCGATCAGCTGCAGGAGGTCGGAGCGAATTCGCTTGGTGTCTTCGGCCATCACCACTCGCCACTCTCGGTCGCGGACATCAGCACGGCAATCTTTCCGACATTCAAGCCGGAGCCACCCTGCCGGCCGGCGAGCCATTGATATCGGCCGACCTCGAGGTCGCGTGCGAACGGATCGATGAAATCGCCGGCGATGTCCCACATCGATGGCGTGAGCTGCCACTCGAAGCTCGGCGTCCCTTGCCTACGGTGCACGCCGATGTCGCGCGGAGAGGAGACCATCGTCAGCTCGCATCCGTCGACCGAGCGAAAGCCGGGCAGCCGGTCGACCGACACGCGCTCGACTTCCCCCGTGGCCAGCCGTCGAATCTCACGGTGCAGCGAGACGAACTCGGCGGGCACGGTTCCATACAGGCGGATGAGCGGGCAGTCCTCCGAGCCCTCTTCCAGGAACTCGAGATTCATCGGCTCACAGCATCGCGGGCACCACCCGGTTGGGCGGCTGGTGGCCGTCGAGGTGGGCGCGGATGTTCATGATCACCTTGTCGCCCATGTCGATGCGGCTCTCGACCGTCGCCGAGCCCATGTGCGGGAGGACCACGACCTTGCCCTCGTTGGCGAGGCGGCGGAGTTTCGGGTTCAGCACCGGCTCGTGCTCGAAGACGTCGAGGCCGGCGCCGGCGATCTTGCCGGCCTCCAGGAGCTTGACCAGCGCGGCCTCGTCGATCACCTCGCCGCGCGCGGTGTTGACGATGAAGGCGTCGGGGCGGAGCAGCGCGAGGCGGCGGGCGGAGAGCAGGTGATAGGTGGCCGGCGTGTGCGGGCAGTTGACCGAGATGATGTCCATCCGCGCCAGCATCTGGTCGAGGCTCTCCCAGTAGGTCGCCTCGAGCGACTCCTCGACCGCCGTCGAGACGCGCCGCCGGTTGTGATAGTGCACGGCGAGGCCGAAGGCCTTCGCGCGGCGCGCCACCGCCTGGCCGATCCGCCCCATGCCGACGATGCCGAGCCGCTTGCCGCCGAGGCGGCGGCCGAGCATCCAGGTCGGCGACCAGCCCGCCCACGGCTCGCCGGAGAGGAGCGTCCGCGCGCCGGCGACGAGGCGGCGCGGCACGGCGAGGATGAGGGCCATGGTCATGTCGGCGGTGTCCTCGGTGAGGACGCCGGGCGTGTTGGTGACGTGGATGCCGCGCGCGTTCGCCGCGGCGACGTCGATGTGATCGACCCCGTTGCCGAAATTGGCGATCAGCTTGAGGTTCGGACCGGCCCTCTCGATCATCGCGGCGTCGATGCGGTCGGTCACGGTCGGCACCAGGACGTCGGCGGCCTGCATCGCGGCCGCGAGCGCGGCCTCGTCCATTGGCGCGTCGGTCATGTTGAGCTCGGCATCGAAGAGCTCGCGCATACGGGTCTCCACGACGTCGGGGAGACGCCGCGTGATGATGACCCGATGCGTTCTACGCATTCCCTGCCCTCCCCGTCCGGCCGGCGACGCGAAACTTTCCGGCAATGCGGCGGGGCCATTTACCTAGCAGAAGGGAGGCGAGGCGGAAAAGCTGCGCCTCCATCGACGGTTAGCAGCTATGCACTTGCCGGGAATCGCGGAATTGAGCCAGAGTGCGACGATGCGGGGCAAATATGCGAATCACCGTCGTGGCCGGTGGCTGGCCGTCTTCGCGAGCGTCTTCGTGCTGCTCGGGCCGGTGCTCGCCTCCGCGCAGCTCCGGATCGGGCCGATCAGCGGGCTGCCGCTGCCGCGCTTCGTCAGCCTCAAATCCGACCAGGTGAACGTGCGGCGCGGCCCGCGCGAGACCTATGACGTGGCCTGGACCTTCGTGAAGGTCGGGCTGCCGGTCGAGGTGCTCGAGGAATACGACACGTGGCGGAAGATCCGCGACTCGGAGGGCGCCGAGGGCTGGGTGTTCCACAGCCTGCTGGCCGGCAAGCGGACCGCGCTGGTCGGGCCGTGGCTGACCGAGCCGGTCGAGCTCCGCCAGAGGCCGCAGCCCGACGCCCGGGTGGTCGCGCTCCTCGAGCCGAACGTCCTCGGCGACATCCTCGCCTGCAGCGCCAATTGGTGCCGGCTGCGCGGCGAGGGCTATGACGGCTGGCTGCCGCAGGAGACGCTGTGGGGCGTCTATCCGGGCGAGGTCATCGAGGACTAGACGCCGCCTGACTCTCTAGAACCGATAGTCGGACGACCGGAAGACAGTGGTCAGGACCACCGGGTTTCCGTTGGTGTCGCGCCCCTCATAGACCTCGGTGAACGCCTCCCGCGCGGGGTCGGCCGAGAACACGCTCGAGCTCATCGTGTACGATCCGTTGGCTGGGATGGTGATGTCGTAGGTGTCGGTCACGCAGATGTTCTCGACCTCGTAGCAGATACGGCTGCGGGTGAGGCGCACGCCGATGCCGCGCGTTTCGCGGAACACCTCGGTGAAGCGGAAGATGTGCGTGAAGCCGGGTTCGTCGTTCACCGTTCCGCGGCTGACATCGGTGAAGGTGTGCCTGAGATGGCCGGTGTTCTCGCCGATCGGCGTCTGAGCGGTCTGGCAGCCCGCGAGGGCGAGGACCGCGATGAAGGCGGCAACGATGTGGCGCATGTCATTCCCCCCAATCAAATCCCGAAGACCGGCAACAGGCTACATGTGCTCCAATGGCCGGAAGAGAACGCGAAGGACGACCGGGTTGCCGGCATAGTCCACGCCCTCAAAGGTCTCGGTGTAGTTCTCGGTCGCGGCGTTCTCGACGAGCAGGCTCGACTCCGCGCTGAAGGTGCCGTTGGGCGGGATGTCGATGGCATAGTCGCCGCGGACGCAGTCGTTGGGCGCCCAGCAGAGCTCGCTGCCGGTCAGACGCACGCCGACCCCGCGCAGCTCGCGGAAGACCTCGATGAAGGTGAAGCGATTGGTCTCGGGGAAATCGTCGGTCGGGCCGTACCGGACGTTGGTGAACTCATGCGCGAGGTGGCCGGTGTCGGCCGGCTGACCGGCGAGGTCGGCGGTCGTCTGGCACCCGGCGAGAGCGAGCAAGGCGATCAGTGAAGCGGCGTGACGCATGCGTGTCCCCCAAGTCTCGGCTACGGAACGATGAGCAAGGCCGATTCCTACGCAAATGCCAATAACCGGCAAGCAGCGCTCCTTCCCGTCCGCCTTCCGTGCCCGCTATTTCATGTAGTCGGACGGACGGAAGACCGTGGTGAGGACGACCGGGTTACCCTGGTAGTCCGTGCCCTCGTAAGTCTCCCTGAAGGTCTCGATGTCCGGCTCGCGCGTGAACATGCCCGAGGGAACCCGCACGGTCGCATTCGGGGGAATGTCGATGTCGTATTCTTCCCGGAAGCAGTCGTTGACGGTCTCCCAGCACAGCCGGCTGCTGGTCAGACGGACCCCGATCCCCCGCGTCTCGTGAAAGACCTCGATAAAACCGAACCGGTCGGTCCAGGGATAGTTGTCGGTCGCCTCCCTCGTCACATTGATGAATTGGTGGGTGAGGTGCCCCGTATTGTCGCCCAGCGAGGCGTATGAATTGGAGTTGGTCTGACAGCCGGCCAGCGCCAGTAGCGCGACCAGAGCGGCGTATCGCATGTGATTTCCCCCCGGAAAGCCCAAAGCGGACTAAGCGGGGTCAGGCGGGCGGAGCAACTGGCATTCGTGGCGCGGGCGATCTTTTCTCGCTGCAGGCGCGCGGATGCAACAGTTCGTGCAACTGCGGGTAGATAGCAGCAGTTGCAGGCCCGTCGAGCGAGGCGGGACTGCGCGCCTAGTTGCGGCCGGGGATGCGGCGGAGGCGGACGACCACGTCGACCCGCGTGATCTCCATGCCGGGCGGCGGGGTGGGGAGCGCATCGACGGTTACGCTGTCGGGCGGGATGTCGATCACCACGTTGTCGTCCTCGACGTAGAAATGGTGATGATCGTCGGTGTTGGTGTCGAAATAGGTCTTGGAGCCGTCGACCACGACCTCGCGAAGGAGACCCGCGCCGGTGAACTGGTGGAGCGTGTTGTAGACGGTGGCGAGCGAGACCGGCACGCGGTGGATCATCGCCTCCTCGTGCAGGATCTCGGCCGAGATGTGCCGGTTGCCGCGGGCGAAGAGGAGGCTGGCGAGGGCCACGCGCTGGCGGGTCGGACGGAGCCCGGCGCCCTTGAGGAGGTTGCGCACCGAGGACTTGGCGCCCTCCGGGCCGTGGTCGTTGGTCTCGGCGTGATCCATTCTCGGAACCAATCAGTGCGAGCGAGCCGGACAGGCCGGCGGGTATCGGCTCATTTCCTGCCTTACGGGCGGGGGTTTTGGCAACTGAAAAAAGCAGAATATGAAAGTCATGATTATTCCGCCGCAGCCTGACCTTTGCCGTGGAGCGCGCGGCGGGGCGTGGCGATAGGCAGTTTTCAGGGCCAAACGCACTGTGTTAGGAAGGCCCCGATTTGCGGCACGCGACCGACCGGTTCTTCGAGTCGGCGCCCAACCCCTCGCGAGATCGAAAGGATGCTGGAGAGGCTCCACGAGCGTATGCAGACACGGCCTTCCAGCTACCGATACGAGGATCTTCTGGCGTGCGGCAGGGGCGAGCTCTTCGGCCCGGGCAACGCGCAGCTGCCGCTGCCGCCGATGCTGATGTTCGACCGCATCACCGCCATCTCGACCGAGGGCGGCATCCACGGCAAGGGCATCGTCCGCGCCGAGCTCGACGTGCAGCCCGACCTCTGGTTCTTCCACTGCCATTTCCAGAACGACCCGGTGATGCCGGGCTGCCTCGGCCTCGACGCGCTCTGGCAGATGCTCGGCTTCTATCTCGGCTGGCTCGGGCTGCCGGGCCGCGGGCGCGCGCTCTCGGTCGGGGAAACCAAGTTCTCCGGCATGGTGCTGCCGCGCATGAAGCGGGTGGAATACGGCATCGATCTCCGCCGCGTGCTCAAGTCCAAGCTGGCGCTCGGAATCGCCGACGGGTGGCTAAAGGCCGACGGCGAGACCATCTATCATGCCAGGGACCTCAAGGTCGGCCTGTTCAAGGCGGAGGCGCTCCGGGCCAGCGCCGAGGGCCTTCCGGCCGCCGCCATCTAAGTCGGAAAGGAGAGGAATCGAGGATGAGACGTGTCGTCGTGACGGGGATGGGGATCGTTTCATCCATCGGCAACAACACGCAGGAAGTCCTCGCCTCTCTGCGCGAAGCCCGCTCCGGAATCTCGCGCGCCGAACGCTACGCCGAGCTCGGCTTCCGCTGCCAGGTGCACGGCGCGCCGCAACTGGACAACCCGCAGGAGCTGATCGACCGCCGCACCAGCCGCTTCATGGGCGACGGGGCGGCCTGGAACTACCTCGCGATGACCCAGGCGATCCAGGATTCGGGCCTCGAGCCGGGCGAGGTCAGCAACGAGCGGACCGGCATCATCATGGGCTCGGGCGGGCCGTCGACCAAGGCGCTCGTCGAGTCGGCCGACATCACGCGGACCAAGGGGCCGAAGCGGGTCGGGCCGTTCCAGGTGCCGAAGGCGATGTCCTCGACCAATTCGGCCACGCTCGCCACGCCCTTCAAGATCCTCGGCGTCAACTATTCGATCTCCTCGGCCTGCGCGACCTCCAACCACTGCATCGGCAACGCCTACGAGCTGATCCAGTGGGGCAAGCAGGACATCATCTTCGCCGGCGGCGGGGAGGAGCTCGACTGGTCGCTCTCCGTCCTCTTCGACGGGATGGGCGCGATGAGCTCGCATTTCAACGACCGGCCGGAGGTCGCCTCGCGCGCCTTCGACGTCAACCGCGACGGCTTCGTGATCGCCGGCGGGGCGGGAGTGCTGGTGCTCGAGGAGCTCGAGCACGCCAGGGCGCGCGGGGCGCGCGTCTACGGCGAGCTGGTCGGCTACGGCGCGACCTCGGACGGCTACGACATGGTCGCGCCCTCGGGCGAAGGCGCCTATCGCTGCATGAAGATGGCGCTCTCCACGGTCAAGGAGAAGGTCGACTACATCAACCCGCACGCGACCTCGACGCCGATCGGCGACAAGGTCGAGATCGACGCCATCCGCAAGCTCTTCCCGAACGACTGCCCGCCGATCTCGGGCACCAAGTCGCTGACCGGGCATTCGCTCGGCGCGACCGGCGTGCAGGAGTCGATCTACTGCCTCCTGATGATGAACAACGGCTTCATCGCCAAGTCGGCCAATATCGAGGAGCTCGACCCGGAGTTCGCGGACATGCCGATCGTCCTCGAGCGGATCGACGACGCGCGGGTCGAGGTTGCGCTGTCGAACAGTTTCGGCTTCGGTGGCACCAACGCCTCGCTGGTCTTCCAGCGCTACCGGAATTGATCAGGCGTCCATACCGCGGCGGGGGGACATGCAGGATCTCTTGAAGGGCCGCAAGGGCCTCGTGATGGGCGTGGCCAACGATCACTCGATCGCCTGGGGGATCGCGCGCGCGCTCGCCGGCGCGGGGGCGCAGCTCGCCTTCACCTATCAGGGCGAGGAGCACGTCAAGCGCGTGACGCCGCTCGCAAGCTCGGTCGGCTCCTCCTTCCTGCAGCCCTGCGACGTCGAGGACGAGGGATCGGTGAAGGCGCTCTTCGCGCGCATCGGCAAGGAGTGGGGGACGCTCGACTTCGTCATCCACGCCATCGCCTTCTCCGACCGGAACGAGCTCAAGGGGCGCTACGCCGACACGACGCGCGCGAATTTCGCGAAGACGATGATGATCTCCTGCTACTCGTTCACCGAGATGAGCCGGGAGGCGGCGAAGCTGATGCCGGAGGGCGGGTCGCTGATCACGCTGACCTATGCCGGCGCGACGCGCGTGGTCCCGAACTACAACGTGATGGGCGTCGCCAAGGCGGCGCTGGAATCGTCCGTGCGCTACCTCGCCGTCGATCTCGGGCCGCAGAACATCCGCGTCAACGCGATCTCGGCGGGGCCGGTGCGGACGCTGGCCGGGTCGGTGGTCTCCGACTCGCGGTCGATGTTCAACTTCCACCGCAAGAACGCCGCGCTCGGCCGCAACGTGACGCTCGAGGAGATCGGCGGGACGGCGCTCTATCTCACCTCCGACCTCTCGGCCGGGGTGACGGGCGAGGTGCATTTCGTCGATTGCGGCTTCAACATCACCTCGATGCCGAAGGTCTCCGAGCTGCAGGGGGGAAGCGAATAGCGGCTGGCGCCGCTCCGTTTGCCGCGAATTAAGGCAGCGGGCGCGAATCCGGCCGCTGCTCTTAAATTTCCCTTGGAAGCAACGTAGAAGCTCCCACATCATGCCGCGGTACACGCGGATCGCGTGCGAAGGAGGGAGCGTCAATGGCCAAGGCCGTCGTCAAAACACCGATGCAATATCTCGATCTGGCCATGGGCAGGCTCCGCGAGCTTGGCCTCGTCAGCGATACCAAGAGCGAGGAAGCGCCGATCGTCGGCCTCCTCGAGAAGATCACCGACCTCGACCCCGACAAGATCGCCATCATCGCCCGGACGCTCAGCCAGATGAGCGTCTTCAACGAGGTGGTGCGCGAGCAGGTCTCGGAGATGTCGATCGGCGAGCGCTACGAGAAGATCGCCAGCTCGTTCAACTCGATCCGCGACGATGCCAAGCGCATGGTCGACCAGCTCGACGACGGGCGGCTCAGCACCTTCGAGCGCGCCACCAACATGCTGATGAAGTTCTCGCGCGGGGACATCGCCCAGCGCTTCGACGACATCAAGAAGAACTATCTCGACGTCGCGCGCGACACGAAGAACAACATCACCAAGGAACACACCATCCTCGAGGCCTACCAGGACTTCCGGGGGGCGCTGAAGCAGGGCGAGGTGAGCGCGCTCGAAGTGCTGAAGCTCGCCGAGGAGAAGCTCGAGGCCGCCAAGAACGAGCTCGCCGCGGCGACCGAGGCGGTCACCGCCTATACCGGCACCGAGGCCGCCGAGCGCGCCCGGCTCGAGCTCCTCCGCGACGAGCAGCTCCGCCTCATGCAGAACGAGGACGGGCGCTACCAGGTCGCCAAGGACCTCGCCGACAATCTGACCATCGGCTACAACACCTCCGAGGTCATCATGGCCCGGCTGATGCAGACCACCAACGCCAAGGAGCGAGTCTACCAGCAGGCGGTGTCCTTCTTCACTACCAACGAATCCGTGCTGACCGCGCTCAAGGCCTCGTTCACCGGCATGTTCGGCCTCCACGAATCCACGCAGACGCTGAACCAGATGAAGGAAGGCGTCTCCAAGTCGATCGAGGTGCTCTCCGAGATCGGCGGCAAGGTCCAAGAGGAGGCGCTCAAGGCCGGCTACGGCCCGACGATCCGCGCGGACGCGGTCAAGAAGCTGGTCGACTCGGTGGTCAACTTCCAGGAGAAGTCGGGCCAGATCATCGCCGAGATGCGGACGCTCGCGACCAAGAACTCGGAAGAGATCCGCGAGGCGGTCGAGGACGGCAAGCGGCGCATGGCGCAGCTCGCCGCCGAAGGCCAGGCGCTCGTCCTTGAAGCCAATGGCTAGCACCGAAAGCGCGGTCGCTCCGGTCGAGGAGCGGCCGCCTCCGCCCAAGCTCGACGAGCTGATGCTGGCGATGGACGTGGTCGACACGCTCCGTCACCAGGACGCGCTCGTGCGGAAGGAGCTGACGCAGGAGGGGCGCGACGAGGTGCTGAAGGCGCGGCTCCGCGAGATGTATGAGAGCCAGGGGCTGACGGTCACCGACCGCATCCTCGACGAGGGCATCCGCGCGCTCAAGGAAAGCCGCTTCACCTATACCCCGCGCGGCACCGGCTTCGCCCGGTTCATGGCCAATCTCTGGGTCAACCGGCGGGTCGCCGGGACCGCTCTCGCCGCCATCGTCGTGGTGATCGCGGTGGCCGTCGGCTGGAACGCGATCCGCTCGGGCAGCGAGCGGCGCGCGGTCGAGGAGGCGCGCATCGAGCTGACCGAGACGCTGCCGCGGCAGCTCGACACGGTCGGGCAGACCACGCTCGCGGCGGCCACCGATCCCGCGGCGCGGGCCGAGGTCGAGCAGATCATCGCCTCGGGCCGGGAAGCCCTCACGCTCGGCAACGCGGCCGGCGCGCGCGAGGCGATCGCCAGCCTCGACACGACGCGGGGCGCGCTCAACCAGACCTACGAGCTCAGGATCGTGAACCGGCCCGACCAGGACACGGGCGTCACCCGCATCCCGGACATCAACACGCGCGCGGAGAATTTCTACATCATCGTCGAGCCGGTGACGTCGGAGGGGCAGGTCCTCTCGCTGCCGGTCCAGAGCGAGGAGACGGGGCAGACAGAGACCGTCAGCATCTGGGGCCAGCGGGTGTCCGAGGCGACCTTCAACGCGGTGGCGCGCGACAAGACCGACGACGGCATCATCGAGAACAACGTCCTCGGCGAGAAACCGCGGGGGACGCTGACCGTTCAATACACGATGGACGCCCAACCGGGCCGCATCACGGATTGGCAGTAGGATGATCTCGGCCAACGACGCCTATTCCTCGCTCCAGCAGGCGCTCAGCGGGGTCCGCCGCGACGAGGACCGGCTCAGCGCCATGCTGCGCTCGGCCGAGGAGGAGGCCGCGCGCCTCCGCGAGCGCCAGGCGGAAGGGTTCCGCGCCCTCGCCCGGCTCCGGCTCGACGCGATCGCGCGCGACGAGATCGTCGGACAGCTCGAATCGGCCGAGCAGCGGGCGCGGCAGGTGCTGGCGGGCCGGCGCGAGGCGCTGGCGCGGGCGGCGGCTGAGCGCGAGAAGCTCGAGGACCAGGTCGAGGCGGCGGAGGCCGAGCGCACCGCCCGGGCCAAGGCGCTCGAGGCGGCGATCGCCCCGGTCGAGGCGCTCAACAAGGAGACCGAGGCGCGCATGCCGGCCTTCGCTCCGTGGGTCGAGCAGAACGAGCGCGCGAAGGCCGCCGAGGCCACCGCCAGGGCGGCCGAGGAGAAGGCCGCGCAGGCCGAAAAAGACCGCGAGGTGAAGGGCAAGCCCTACGAGGCGGACAATCTCTTCATCTATCTCTGGAAGCGCGGCTACGGCACGTCGGCCTACCAGGCCGGCAACATCGCCCGCTATTTCGACGGCATGGTCGCCCGGCTGATCGAGTACGAGGCGGCGCGGCCCAACTACTACATGCTGAACGAGATCCCGCGGCGTCTCCGCGAGCACGCCAACCGGCTCAAGGAGGACGTCGCGGCGGAGATAGAGAAGCGCGAGGAGATCGAGCGCGAGGCGCTCGAGGACGCCGGTATCGTCGCGCTCGAGAAGGCGGTCGACGAGGCGGAGGACGCGGTCGAGAAGGCCGAGGCGAAGCTGAAGTCCCTCCAGGACAAGCTCGCCGAGCTCGACAAGCAGCAGGCAGCGCTCCTCGACGAACGTCAGGACCCGGCGCTCAGCGGCGCGGTCGAGGAGCTCGCGACCGCGCTCCGCCGCGAGGACCTCAACACGCTCTATCGCCGCGCCCAGCAGACGCCGACGCCGGAGGACGAGAAGATCGTGACCTCGCTCCGCGAGGTCGAGGGCGCACTGGTGCGGAAGGCTTCCGAGGCGGAGGAAGTGCGCAAGGCGGTGGTCGACATGTCGCGCCGGCGCAGCGAGCTCGAGCGCTCGGAGTCGACCTTCCGCACGTCGGGCTACAACCACCCGCTCGGCCAGTTCATGAACAACGTGGTCATCGCGCAGATCATCGCGGCGATCGTGCGCGGGACCGGCTCCTCGCGCGACCTCGAAGACGCCTATCGCAGCGGCTACAGCCGCCGGCCCGGCAGCGACTCCTTCGGCGGCGGCATCCGCCTGCCGCGGAGCGGGCCGTGGGGCGGCGGAGGCTCGTGGGGCGGTGGCGGCTCCTGGGGTGGCGGCGGCCGGTCGGGCGGCGGCGGCTTCCGCACCGGCGCGCGCATGGCCCGCGGCGGCGGCTTCAAGACGGGCAAGCGGTTCTAGGGCGCGCGCCACTCTGTGCTAGGATGTGGTCATGACAAGGCTGCTGCAGCAGGCGCTTGCCGAGGCTTCTGCGCTCCCCGAGGCGGATCAGGACAAGATCGCGCGCGATCTCCTGGATCATCTCGAGAGGCTCAGCACTCTCCGCCCTGAACTCCAGCGGGGCGTTGACTCCATTGATCGTGGTGAAGGCCGGAGCCTTGGAGCTCGACGAGGTGAAGAGGCGGCGCCCGCGAGCGGCGTGGCGGAGTCTGAGCCAGTCGCCGCGCGGCGGAATCTTGGATGAGTCCTGCTCTCACGATCTCGCCCATGACGCTCAACGAACTGGCGGTGGTGCTCGACTGGGCGGCGGCGGAGGGGTGGAACCCCGGGATCGGCGACGCGGCCGCGTTCCATGCGGCCGACGCGAACGGGTTCCTCCTCGGGCGGCTGGGTGAGGAGCCGGTCGCGGCCATCTCCGTCGTCCGCTACGGCGAGCGCTTCGCCTTCCTCGGGCTCTATATCTGCCGGCCGGAATTCCGCGGGCGGGGCTACGGCATGGCGCTGTGGAACGCCGCCATGGACCTTGCCGGCGGGCGGACGATCGGGCTCGACGGGGTGGTCGAGCAGCAGGCCAACTATGCGAAGTCGGGCTTCGCCTATGCGCACCGGAACGTCCGCTATGGTGGGGTCATAACGGGGCCGCTGCCGGAAGCGCACGACGTCGTGCCGCTCGGGCGCGTGGGCCGGGACGAGGTCGCCGCGTTCGACCGGCGGCATTTCGGGTTCGACCGCGCGGGCTTCCTGCGGGCGTGGCTCGACAGGACGGGCGGGCGCACGGCGCTCGCCCATGTCCGGGGTGGCGCGCTCGACGGCTACGGCGTAATCCGCGATTGTCGCGAGGGCGCGAAGATCGGGCCGCTCTTCGCCGGCTCGCCGCCCGCTGCGCGCGCGCTCCTCCTGGCGCTCGCGGCGACGCGGCCGGGGCAGACGATCTATCTCGACCTGCCCGAGCCGAACGCCGAAGCCGTCGCGCTGGCGGAAGGCCTCGGCCTCACCCCGCGCTTCGAGACGGCGCGGATGTACCGCGGCCCCGCGCCGGCGCTGCCGCTCGACCGGATCTACGGGATCACCAGCTTCGAGTTGGGGTAGCCTTCCTTACGGGATCGACGCGGAGGCCGCCGGATCGAGCCGGACCGTCCGGAGCGCCGCGGCGATCTCGATCTCCGAAGGATGGGGGTTGCTGAAAGTGGTCCTTGTCGTCGGTGACAGGTCCGCCTCACGGGCTGGGCCGGACGGTAGCAAGAACGTCGAGAAGCCTCTCGCTCTCCGTGTTTCTGAGCTGGTATGAGCCAAGCACCAAGAAACTGGCTTCGGGCCGGATGACGACGACGACCGCGATGGCGTTTTCCCGCTCGGCGAACGCGACATCTACCCGAACGAGGCCAGCGCTCCGACCAACCTCAAAGAAGAGCGGGGCGCCAGCGATATCGACAGCCTCTGGCGGCATGCCGAAGGAGGCTGCGATAGCCTTGAGGAGGTCGTCCGTGTTCGTCGCCGAGAGAGATGAGAAATCGCGATCGAGTTCGGGAGCCTCATCGGCCATAAGCGACCAGCGCAGGTGGTCGGGATCCAACGGACTGGCGTTAGTGGCCATCAACAGGAGGTAGTCTCTTGGCGGCCTTGCCAAATTGGGTATGTCAAACCTTGCGTGCGCGCTCGCAGGCAGGTCGATGACGTAGCCGCCGATGAGGTCGTATCGGGTGGTCTCCGACTGCGCGTAGCCGGCTCCGGGCAGGACGGCGAAGCCCATGACCGCCAGGATCGCGAGACCAGCGCGCAAATTCACTCCACGAAGACCGTGACGCGGTCGGACTGGCCGTTGGCGTCGATCACGGTGAGGGTGACGTAGCCGGGGCCGTCGGCGTCCCAGGACGTGGCGCGGGCGAAGGCGGAGCGGCCGAAAGGCGCGCCGTTGGCGAAGAAGGTGAAGGGCGGCGCGCCGTTCCGGACCTTGATCATCAGCGGGGTGGCGGAGGCCGAGCCGACGCCGAGATCGACCTCCACCCCGTCGATCGGGAAGGATATCTCCGGCGCCGCGTTGCGGGCGACCAAATTGTCGTCGGGGTGGCGGAAGCGGCGGAGCGGCTCGGGCAGCGTCGCGTTGGAGGCGAAGAGGACGCCGGGCGGGGCGGAGAGGAGCGGCACGGCGGGCGTGCCGAGCCGGTCGAAGCTCTCGAAGAGGAGCGGCGCGGCGGTGGCGATGCCGGAGAGGCCGGAGACCGGCGCGCCGTCCGGGCGGCCGACCCAGATTCCGATCACGGTGCGGCCGTCAAAGCCGACCGCCCAGGCGTCGCGATAGCCGTAGGAGGTGCCGGTCTTGTAGGCGATGCGGCCGGGCGAGCCGTTGAGCGGCGGCGGGGTGTCGGCGAGGATGTCGGAGACGTACCAGGCCGAGACCGGGTCGAGCACCAGCGCCCCGTTCTGCGTGCGCGGTGTGGTCACGCCATCATTGAGGGCGACCGCGTAGCCGCCATGGGCGATCGCCGCGTAGGCCGAGACGAGGTCGCGGAGCGTGACGCCGACCCCGCCGAGGCCGATGGCGAGGCCCGGCGCGGTGACGTCGGGGAGGGTCGGCCGCGCCCCTGCCCGCTCCAGGCGCGAGACGAGGCGCGCCGGGCCGACGGCGTCCAGCACGACGACGGCGGGCGAGTTGAGCGACTGGGTGAGCGCCTCGCGGATCGTCACCGTGCCGCGGTGGAAGCCGTCGAAATTCTCCGGCACGTAGGCGCCGAAGGCGGTCGGGCGGTCTTCGATCAGGCTCTCGGGATGGGCGAGGCCGAGCTCGAAGCCGAGCCCGTAGATGAGCGGCTTCAGCGTCGAGCCGGGCGAGCGCAGCGCCAGGGTCATGTCGACGAAGCCCTCGCGCTGCTCGGCGAGAAGCCCGGCCGAGCCGACCGAGGCGAGGATGTCGCCGGTGCGGTGGTCGGCGACGAGGATGGCCACGGAGAGGCTCGGGTCGAGCGCGCCGGCGCGGGCGCTCGCGAGGCGCTCGAGCGAGGACTGGAGCGTGCGCGAGACGGTGAGCGGGATGACGCGCTGGCCGGGCAGCATCGCGACCGCCTGCTGCGCGAGATGCGGGGCGAAGAGCGGGAAGTCACGGCGGGCGGCCGGCACGCGCTCGCGCTTGGCGGCCTCGGCCTCCTCGGCGTCGAGAACACCCGCCAGCACGAGGCGGTCGAGCACGCGGTCGCGGGCGGCGCGGGCGGCCTCGGCGAAGCGGTCGGGTCGGCGCGCCTCGGGCGATTGCGGGAGGGCGACGAGGAGGGCGGCCTCGGCGGTGGTGAGGCGGCCGGGCTCCTTGCCGAAATAGGCGAGCGTGGCGGCGCGGATGCCCTCGATATTGCCGCCATAGGGGGCGAGCGCGAGGTAGAGGCCGAGGATCTCATCCTTGGTGAGCTGCGTTTCGAGCGCGCCGGCGTGGACCATCTGGCGGAACTTGCCGCCGAGATCGCGGGTCGGCACGCCCTCTATGAGTCGCGCGACCTGCATGGTGAGGGTCGAGCCGCCGGAGACGATGCGGCCGTTGAGGAGATACTGGCCGGCGGCGCGCGCCATCGCGGTCCAGTCGACGCCGCGATGGTCGCGGAAGCGGCCGTCCTCGTAGGCGATCAGCATCTGGATGAAGCGCTGGTCGACTTCCTCGAGGGCGACCGGCAGGCGCCAGCGGCCGTCGCCGGTGGTGAAAGGTCGGAGGAGCTTGCCGTCGCGGTCGACCACGACCTGCGACATCGGCAGGGTGGCGAGGTCGGGCGAAGGCGGGAGCGTGATCGCGACGGTCTCGACGGCGAAGAGCGCCATGCGCGCGGCGAAGGCGACGACCGCCAGGAGCAGAATGGCCGACACGGCGGCGAGCTGCCACCTCGCGGTGCGTCGGGTGCTGGCTGTTTGCGCTTCCATCAGTTCAGAGTGGCCCTGATGCCCGCTCCCTGCCCCTTCCAAAACCTGCTGCCCCATCCGGAGCGGTGGAGCCCCCTCACCCGCCCTCTCCCCGCCGGGGGAGTGCGGGAATGCGTTAGCCGGAGAACGATGGGCGTTCGCCGGCGAGTTCCTGTTCGCCTCTCCCCGGTGGGGAGAGGCCGCGATCACCGGCTCGCCGGAGGCGAGGCGGGATCCGGGTGAGGGGTCCCTGCCCTCTCCGGAGAGGTGGAGCCCCCTCACCCCAGCCCTCTCCCCGCCGGGGAGAGGGGGAAGTGCGCGGTTCGAGCTGACTGTGTGGCTCGACCCGAGGTCGTGTGCCCCTTCTACCGGCGGCGCTGGCCGGGAGCGGGGGTGGGAATCGGGACCGGCGCGGGCGTGACGCGGGGCGTCGGCGTGGCGCCGGGGACCAGGATCTCGACGCTGCCCGGGTCGGTGTTGGCTCTCCGCTCGGGGCGGTACATGTCCTCGACCGTCGCGCCGGCCTGCACGAACGTGCCGGGCGAGACCGCGCGCACCGAGTAGGCGACCGTGAAGGTGCGGTCGCTGTAGTCGTAGCGCGTGAAGGCGGCGACGAAGCTGTCGGTGCGCGCTTCCGTGTGGTCCGGGTAGTCGGTCGACAGCCACGGGTACTGGCTGACGTCGCCCGAGGCGGCGAGGTTCGGGTTCTCGATCTCGAAGCCGGCGGGAAGCGGGTCGACGACCAGGTACTGGCCCGAGCCGATCGAGTCCGCCGAGACGGTGATCGCCACCACGAAGCGCTGGTTCTGCTCGACCGAGGCGATGTCGGTCTCGGTGCCGTCGACGGTATAGACGGTGCGCGAGATGGTGAAGCCCTTGCTCGAGGCCGGCTCCGGCCGGACCGGGATGCCGGTGACGGTGACCTGCGCGTCGGTCGGGCGGTTGCCTGTGTTGACGACCGTGACCGGGAGCGAGGCGAGGCGGAGGGCGTCGAAGCGCTGGAAG
>JADYYB010000187.1 GCA_020853895.1 Bauldia sp. | reverse complement strand
TGCGATGGGGCTCACGACCGAGCAGATCCATCAGCCGTTCGTCGGCGTCGCCACCTGCTGGAACGAGGCGGCTCCCTGCAACATCTCGCTGATGCGTCAGGCGCAGGCGGTGAAGAAGGGCGTCGCCGCCGCCGGCGGCACGCCGCGCGAGTTCTGCACCATCACCGTGACCGACGGCATCGCCATGGGGCACGCCGGCATGCGCGCGTCGCTGCCGTCGCGCGAATGCATCGCCGACAGCGTCGAGCTGACGATGCGCGGGCACGGCTACGACGCCATCGTCGGGCTCGCCGGCTGCGACAAGTCGCTGCCCGGCATGATGATGGCGATGGTCCGCCTCAACGTGCCCTCGATCTTCATCTATGGCGGCTCGATCCTGCCCGGCACCTTCAAGGGCAAGCCGGTCACCGTGCAGGACCTCTTCGAGGCCGTCGGCATGCACTCGGTCGGCCGCATGTCGAGCGAGGATCTCGACGAGCTCGAGCACGTGGCCTGCCCCTCGGCCGGCTCGTGCGGCGCCCAGTTCACCGCCAACACCATGGCCACCGTCTCCGAGGCGATCGGCCTTGCGCTCCCGTACTCGGCCGGCGCGCCCGCGCCCTACGAGATCCGCGACAGCTTCTGCATGGCCGCCGGCGAGAAGGTCATGGAGCTGATCGCCCGCCAGGTCCGCCCGCGCGACATCGTCACGAAGAAGGCTCTGGAGAACGCCGCGACCGTGGTCGCCGCCTCGGGCGGCTCGACCAACGCCGCGCTGCACCTGCCGGCGATCGCGCATGAGTGCGGCATCGAGTTCGACCTCTTCGACGTCGCCGAGATCTTCAAGCGCACCCCCTATATCGCCGACCTCAAGCCCGGCGGCCGCTACGTCGCCAAGGACATGTTCGAGGCCGGCGGCATTCCGATCCTCATGAAGACGCTCCTCGACAACGGCTTCCTGCACGGCGACTGCATGACCGTGACCGGGCGCACGATCGCCGAGAACCTCGAGAAGGTGGCGTGGAACGACAAGCAGGACGTCGTCCGTCCCGCCAACGACCCGATCACCAGGACCGGCGGCGTGGTCGGCCTTCGCGGCAATCTCGCCCCCGACGGCGCCATCGTGAAGGTCGCCGGCATGAAGAACCTGAAGTTCACCGGCCCGGCCCGCGTCTTCGACAACGAGGAAGCCTGCTTCGAGGCGGTGACCCACAAGAAGTACAAGGAAGGCGAGGTCCTGGTCATCCGCTACGAGGGTCCGCGCGGCGGCCCCGGCATGCGCGAGATGCTCTCGACCACCGCCGCGCTCTACGGCCAGGGCATGGGCGACAAGGTCGCCCTCATCACCGACGGCCGCTTCTCCGGCGCGACCCGCGGCTTCTGCATCGGCCATGTCGGGCCCGAGGCGGCGGTCGGCGGCCCGATCGCGCTCCTCAAGGACGGCGACATCATCGAGCTCGACGCCGAGGCGGGAATCATCGCGGTCCGCCTCACCGACGAGGAGCTGGCCGCCCGCCGCAAGGATTGGAAGCCGCGCGAGACCGATCACACATCGGGCGCGATTTGGAAGTATGCGCAGCAAGTTGGCCCGGCGCGCCAGGGGGCGGTGACGCATCCCGGCGCCAAGGCAGAGAAGATGGTCTATGCGGATATTTGAGGCATTCCGGGGCCTCACGGTCCTGATTGTCTTTGGCGCGAGCGGCCCGGCGCTGGCTTTCGACCTGGGCTCGCTCGCGCAGGGTTCGCCCGCCGATGCCTTCAGGCTCGGCCTCGACGCCTATCAGCAGGGCGACACCGAGTCGGCCGTGCAGGCTCTGGAGAACGCCGCCGACCGCGGCCACCCGATCGCCCAGTGGAAGCTCGGCCAGATGTACGCCGAGGGCGACGGCATCGCCGAGAACGACCTCGAGGCCTTCCGCCTCTTCTCCGCCATCGCCACCGAATACGCCGACGAGAACCCGCAGGCGCCCTCCGCGCTCTTCGTCGCCAACGCCTTCGTCGCCCTCGGCGCCTATTACCGCGAGGGCATCCCCAACACCGACATCTCGCAGAACCTGCCCCGCGCCCGGCAGATGTTCGCCTATGCCGCGACCTATTTCGGCGACCCCACCGCCCAGCTGGCGCTTGCCCAGATGTACTACCAGGGCGAGGGCGTGCCGCGCGATCCGCGCCAGGCCGCGCGCTGGGCCAAGCTCGCCGCCGACAACGGCGACCCGGGCGCCCAGGCCCTTCTCGGCCATCTTCTCTTCGAGGGCGAGGGCATCGCGCGCCAGCCGGTCCTCGGCCTCATGTTCCTGACCGTCGCCCGCCAGCACGCCGACCCCGCCGACGACTGGGTGCGCCAGCTGCAGGAGCAGGCCTTCTCCATCGCGACCGAGACCGAGCGGCGCACCGCGCTCGCGCTCGCCGAGAACTGGGCGGTGGCCACCCCGCGGGTCAGCGCCGACACCACCGCGATCGGCGTCGCCGCCGCTTCCGCCCCCGCCCCGCCGCCCGTTCAGTAACATCCAACCTTAACCTCCCCCTTGCGGGGAGGTCGAAGGTGCGAGGCCTTCGGCCGAGCAGCTTCGGGAGGGGGTAGCGGGCGCATTCCGCGTCTCTTTCCCCCGCACCTCTTCCGGCTCACCCCTCCCGAAATCGCTTCGCGAT
>JADYYB010000186.1 GCA_020853895.1 Bauldia sp. | reverse complement strand
CTGCCCGGCCTCTGGCACGCGCTCTACGACGTGGTGATGTTCTGGGTCGGGCACGGGGTGAAGATCTTCCGCGTCGACAACCCGCACACCAAGCCGATCCCCTTCTGGGACTGGCTGATCGGCGAGGTCACCCTACGCAACCCGGAGGTGATCTTCCTCGCCGAGGCCTTCACCCGGCCGAAGATGATGAAGCGCCTCGCCAAGGCCGGCTTCCAGCAGTCCTACACCTACTTCACCTGGCGCAACACCAAGGCCGAGCTGACCGAGTACCTGACCGAGCTGCGCGGGGAGATGGGCGAATACTACCGGCCGAACTTCTTCGCCAATACGCCCGACATCAACCCGTTCTACCTGCAGAACTCGGGCCGGGCCGGCTTCATCGTCCGCGCCGCGCTCGCCGGCACGCTGTCCTCGAGCTGGGGCATCTATTCCGGCTACGAGCTCTGCGAGGCGACGCCGCTCCCCGGCCGCGAGGAATATCTCGACGCCGAGAAATACGAGGTCAAGGCGTGGGATTTCGACCGGCCCGGCAACATCAAGGATTTCATCCGCCGGCTGAACTGGATCCGCCGCGAGAACCCCGCGCTATGGGACTTCCGCAACATCGCGTTCGTGAACGCCTGGAACGACCAGATCCTCGCCTACGTGAAGCTCACGCCCGAGCGCGACAATTGCGTCATGGCTATCGTCAACCTCGATCCTCGCAATCGCCAGGAATGCGACTATGAAGTCCCGCTGTGGCTCTTCGGCCTCCCCGATCACGCCATGATCGAGGCCGAAGACCTCCTCGCCAACCAGCGCTTTACCCTAAGCGGCAAGACCCACCGGATCGCCCTCGACCCGGCCGACCGTCCCGTTGTGCTATGGCGGCTGATCCCGCCCGCGCCAGGAGCCTCATGATCGATCGCAGCGACAAGTACTGGTACCGCGATGCCGTCATCTACCAGCTGCACGTCAAGGCCTTCCAGGATTCGGACGGGGACGGCGTGGGCGATTTCGAGGGCCTCACGGACTCGCTCGACTACATCAAGGACCTCGGCGCGACCGCGATCTGGCTGATGCCGTTCTACCCCTCGCCGCAGCGCGACGACGGCTACGACATTTCCGACTACGCCGGCATCAACCCGTCCTACGGCACCATGCGCGACTTCCGGCGTTTCATCCGCGAGGCGCACGACCGCGGCCTCCGCGTGATCACGGAGCTCGTCATCAACCACACCTCCGATCAGCACCCGTGGTTCCAGCGCGCGCGGCGCTCCCCGCCCGGGTCCTCGGCGCGCGACTTCTATGTCTGGTCGGACAGCGACAAGAAATATTCCGGGACGCGCATCATCTTCCTCGACACCGAGCCCTCCAACTGGTCGTGGGACCCGGTGGCGCAGGCCTATTACTGGCACCGCTTCTACAGCCACCAGCCCGACCTCAATTTCGAGAATCCGCGGGTGATGCGCGCGGTCATCTCCACGATGCGGCGCTGGCTCGACATGGGCGTCGACGGGCTCCGCCTCGACGCCATCCCGTACCTCGCCGAGCGCGAGGGGACCAACAACGAGAACCTCCCGGAGACGCACGTCCTCCTCAAGCAGATCCGCGCCATCGTCGACCAGCTCTATCCGGACCGCATGCTGCTCGCCGAGGCGAACCAGTGGCCGGAGGAGACCGCGCAATATTTCGGCAACGGGGACGAATGCCACATGGCGTTCCACTTCCCGCTGATGCCGCGCATGTACATGGCGATCGCGCAGGAGGACCGGCACCCGGTCACCGACATCATGCGCCAGACCCCGGAGATCCCCGAGGGCGCGCAGTGGGCGATCTTCCTTCGCAACCACGACGAGCTGACGCTCGAAATGGTCACCGACAAGGAGCGCGACTATCTCTGGAGCTTCTACGCCGCCGACCGGCGCGCGCGCATCAATCTCGGCATCCGCCGGCGACTGGCGCCGCTCCTCGAGAACGACCGGCGCAAGATCGAGCTCATGAAGTCGCTCGTCCTCTCCATGCCCGGCACGCCGGTCCTCTATTATGGCGACGAGATCGGGATGGGCGACAACATCTATCTCGGCGACCGGAACGGGGTGCGCACGCCGATGCAGTGGTCGCCCGACCGCAATGGCGGGTTCAGCAAGGGCGACCCGGCGCGCCTCTTCCTGCCCACCATCCAGGACCCGATCTTCGGCTTCCAGGCGGTGAACGTGGAGGCGCAGTCGAGAAGCACGTCGAGCCTTCTCAACTGGACGAGGCGCATGGTCGCCATCCGCCAGAACCAGAAGGTGTTCGGGCGCGGGGCGCTGCGCTTCCTCTACCCGAGCAACCGCAAGGTGCTGGCCTATATCCGCGAGCTCGACCAGGATCGCGTGCTGTGCGTGGCCAATGTCTCGCGCGCGCCGCAGGCGGTCGAGCTCGACCTCTCCGAGTTCAAGGGCGCGGTGCCGATCGAGCTGACCGGCGGGGTGCAGTTCCCGCCGATCGGCGACCTCCCCTACCTCCTCACGCTGCCGGCCTATGGCTTCTTCTGGTTCCAGCTCTCGAGCGTGAAGGCGGACGAGAAGCGCGTCGCGCCGGCGACGGCGCCTGAGCTCTTCACCCTCGTGCTCACCGGCGGGCCGGACACGCTTCTCCGCGGCCGCGAGAAGGCCGCCTTCGAGAAGACCGTCGTGCCGGGCTTCCTCACCGCGCAGCGCTGGTTCGCCGGCAAGGGGAGCGGCATCAAGGTCGCCAAGCTCCTCGACTACGCGCTCCTGCCCGACGGGCCGGGGCAGAACCCCTATCTCCTCGCGCTGGTCTCGACCGAGCAGAAGTCGGGGGCGAAGCAGACCTATTTCCTGCCCATGGCGCTCGACGAAGCGAAGGAGGACGAGGCGCTCGTCCCGTCCGCCCTCGCCCGCATCCGGCGCGGCGGCAAGGTCGGTTTCCTCTACGACGCGACCGCAGCCTCGGACTTCGCGCTCTCGGTGATCGGCGCGATGCGGAACGGCACCAGCATCACCACCGCGGAAGGCGGCACGATCCGTTTCGCGCGGACCCAGGCGATGCCGGAGACCTCGGCGAGCGACGAGATCCGCCGTCTCTCGGTCGAGCAGAGCAACTCCTCGATCCGGGTCGGCCCGGCGATCCTCAAGATCTACCGGCGCGTCCAGGAAGGCCTCAACCCCGAGCTCGAGATCGAGCGCTTCCTCACCGAGGTGGCGGGCTTCTCGCAAATTCCGCAGCTCTACGGCTATGCCGAGCATGAGAGCCCGGAAGGGCGCGGCTCGGCGGTCGCGCTCCTCCAGCAATTCGTCTCCAACCAGGGGGACGCCGCCACCTTCTCGATCGACACGCTGCGCCGCGAGCTGGAGACGGTCGCGCTCGCGCCCGAGACCGCGCCCGACAAGCTGCACGAGATCTTCTCCGGCTATATGCGCCTCGCCGAGGTGCTCGGCCGCCGCACCGGCGAATTGCACAAGGCGCTCGCCACGCCGACCGACGACCCCGCCTTCGCCGCCGAGGCGCTGACCGAGGCCGATGTCGCGGCCACAGCATCAGACGCGCGCGGCTTCGCGGCCAAGGCGTTCGCCCGCCTCCGCACCGCGCTCGAGACGCTGAGCGAGACCGCGCGTCCGCTGGTGGAGGCGCTTTCCGCCCGGCAGCAGGCGCTCGACCGGCTGATCGGCGATCTGGTGCAGGAGCCGGTCGGCGCGATGAAGATCCGCATCCACGGCGACTACCATCTCGGCCAGGTTCTGATCGCCAAGGACGACGTGGTGATCGTCGATTTCGAAGGCGAGCCAGCACGCAGCGAAGAGGAGCGGCGCGCCAAGTCGACCCCGCTCCGCGACGTCGCCGGCATGCTGCGCTCCTTCGCCTATGTCGAGGCGACCGCGCTCCGCGACATCGGCCAGCGCTTCGGCGCGGATTCGGCGCATCTCCGCGCCGCCGCGGCCGAGTGGCGGAAGGGAGCCGAGCGGAGCTTCCTCGAGGCGTATGAGGCGGCGGTGGCGGGCAGCCCGGTCGAGGTCACGGACCCCGCGACGCGGTCGCGGCTCCTTCGGCTGCACCAGCTGGCGCGCGCGCTCTACGAGATCGACTACGAGGCCGGCAACCGGCCCGACTGGCTCGACATCCCGGTGCAGGGCGTCATCGCCCTCCTTACCGAGGAGAGCCCCGCGCCATGAAGAGCCCGCGCGAGACGGCCAGTGCCGACGCCGCGCCGGCTCCGCCGAGCCGTGGAGCAGAGGCGCCCGTCCTCGACCCGGCCGTCATCCGCGCGGCGGTGTTCGCCGAGCACGGCGACGTCTTCGCCATCCTCGGCCCGCACGAGATCGCCCCTGGCCTTTGGGAAATCCGTGCGCTTCTCCCCGAGGCGCTCGGCGCGGAGGCGGTGCTCGAAGGCGGCAAGACGCTCGCCATGGAGCGCCTTCATCCCGACGGCTTCTTCGCCGTCCGCCTCGCCGCGCGCGAGCGCCCGGTCTATCGCCTGAGGCTCAGGACCACCCGCGGCAGCGAGCTCCGGCACGATCCGTACCGCTTCGGCCCGGTCGCCCCGCCCGGCGGCTATGACGGCATCCGGCATCTGGGCTCGGACGCGCCCTATCGCGCCCTCGGCGCGCATCCGGTCACGATCGAGGGCGTCCCCGGCTTCCGCTTCGCTGTCTGGGCGCCGAACGCGCGCCGCGTCTCGGTGGTCGGCGACTTCAACGACTGGGACGGGCGGCGGCACGTCATGCGCCTCTACCACGACCAGGGCGTCTGGGAAATCTTCATCCCGGGCCTTCAGGCCAATCTCCGCTACAAGTTCGAGATCAAGACCGGCTCCGGCCTCCTGCCGCTCAAGGCCGACCCGGTCGCCTTCGCGGCTGAGCGCCCCCCCGCCACCGCCTCGCTGACCCACGGCCTCCCCGAAATCGCCATCGACGACGCCGACTGGCTGGCGCGGCGCGCCACGACCGAGCTTCGCCGCTCGCCGGTCTCGATCTACGAGGTTCATCTCGGCTCGTGGGCGCGGGTGCCCGAGGAAGGCGGCCGCTCGCTCACCTATCGCGAGCTCGCCGATAGGCTCATCCCGTACGTGAAGGACCTCGGCTACACCCATATCGAGCTCCTGCCGGTGAGCGAGCACCCGTTCGACGGCTCGTGGGGCTACCAGCCGCTCGCCCTCTTCGCGCCGACCTCCCGGTTCGGCACGCCCGAGGACTTCGCCGTCCTCGTCGAGGCCGCGCACAAGGCCGGGATCGGGATCATCCTCGACTGGGTGGCCGGCCACTTCCCGGTCGACGCACACGGGCTCGGCTATTTCGACGGCACGCATCTCTACGAGCACGCCGACCCGCGCCAGGGCTTCCACCAGGACTGGGGCACCTACATCTACAATTTCGACCGGAGCGAGGTGTCGAGCTTCCTCGTCGCCAACGCCCGCTTCTGGCTCGAGCGCTACCACGTCGACGGGCTCCGCGTGGATGCGGTCGCCTCGATGATCTATCTCGACTATTCACGGAAGGCCGGCGAGTGGATTCCGAACCAGTTCGGCGGCAACGAGAATCTGGGCGCCATCCACTTCCTCCGGCGGATGAACGAGACGGTCTATCTCGACCATCCCGGCGTGATGACCGTCGCCGAGGAATCGACCGCCTTCCCCGGCGTCTCCCACCCGACCTATGACGGCGGGCTCGGCTTCGGCTTCAAGTGGAACATGGGGTGGATGCACGACACGCTGCGCTATATCAGCCACGACCCGGTGCATCGTCGCTTCCACCACAACGATCTGACCTTCGGCCTCCTCTACGCCTATACAGAGAACTACATCCTGCCGATCAGTCACGACGAGGTCGTGCACGGTAAAGGCTCGCTCCTTGGCAAGATGCCGGGCGACCGCTGGCGGAAATTCGCCAATCTACGCGCCTATCTCGGCTTCATGTGGGGGCATCCGGGCAAGAAGCTCCTCTTCATGGGCAGCGAGTTCGCCCAGGAGCGGGAGTGGACGCATCGCGAGAGCCTCGACTGGCATCTCCTCGAGGACCCGCTCCATCGCGGCGTGCAGAGCCTGGTCCGCGACCTCAACGGCGCGTACCGCGCCCTCCCCCCGCTCTACGAGCGCGACCACGAGCCGGGCGGGTTCGAGTGGCTGGTGATCGACGACGCCGACAACAGCGTGCTGGTCTTCGCGCGGCGCGGGGCCGATCCCGGGTCGGTCGTGGTGGTGGCGTGCAACTTCACGCCGGTGCCGCGCGGCGAGTACCGCTTCGGCGTGCCGCTGCCCGGCTTCTACCGCGAGGTGCTCAACACCGACGCGGAAGCCTATGGCGGGTCGAATATGGGGAATCTCGGTGGGGTCGCCTCGGAAGCGATATCCAGCCACGGCAGGCCGGACTCGCTGACGATCACCCTGCCGCCGCTGGCGACGGTGATCTTCGAGCGGGTCGACCGCTAGGCGAGCATCCGGCTGAGGGACTCGGCGATCGAGGGCTCGGGCTCGGCCGGCTTGACCTTGCCGATGAGCATGTCGATCGGCTGCCAGCCGCCGACATAGGAGTGCCTGGCGGCGTCCTCGGTGAGGACGATCACGCCGGGCACGGCGCCGCCAGCGCCGATCGCGACCCTCGGGGTCACGACGATCGGCCGGCGCGGGCCGCGATGGGCGAAATGGTCGCTCAATGCGTCCTCAGCCATTCGCGCGCCGCGCGTTGCGCCTCCGCCACCTGGGAGCCGCTCATCTCGGCGGCGATCTCCTGGCGATAGCGGGCGGCCTCGTGGTTGCCCTTCATCGCAGCGAGGTTGAACCATTTGTGCGCGGCCACCAGATCGGTGGTCACGTCGCGCCCGGTCGCGAAGGTCAGACCGAGCTCGAAGAAATTGTCGGCGTTGACGGCGCTCTTCTGTCCCATCGGCGCCATCTCGGCGCCCCCAATCTCGAAACGAGCCATCTCTCTTCTCCTTTGCCCGACTTTGCTTTTCGGGCCCCCTTTTTACAGGGTGAAGTCTCTGCCCCGGCCTTGAATACCCGGTTAAGGCTCGACGTTAATTGAATGCGAATGAACGATTGATGAACTGTTAACCAAACTAGCCGTTGCGTAAATCTACGGGCTCTTGCACATGAACTTTGCTTAACCAAAGGGGTTCCCGCGTGGCGGATATCCGCCATTTGCGGCCCGGCGCCGCCTCGCTTCCGCCCGGCCGGCGTGCCACAGTCCCTTTGATTCGCTTGGGCAATCGATCCACTTTTATTTAACCCTATGGCCAGATCGGACGATCTCTTTTCCAAATCGGGCGGCGTCCCGGGCGCCGGCCGCAGTCCCGCCCCCGACGACGAGCCGAAAGGCCGGCGCAGAACTTCGGGCGGGGCCGACAGCGACTATTCGGCCGCCCATATCGAGGTCCTCGAAGGGCTCGAGCCGGTGCGCCGCCGGCCGGGCATGTATATCGGCGGGACCGACGAGAAGGCGCTCCACCACCTCTTCGCCGAGGTCATCGACAACTCGATGGACGAGGCGATCGCCGGCCACGCCAGCTGGATCGAGGTCGAGCTCGACGCCGAGGGCTTCCTGACCGTCACCGACAACGGGCGCGGCATGCCGGTCGACCCGCATCCGCGCTTCCCGGGCAAGTCGGCGCTCGAAGTCATCATGACGATGCTGCACTCGGGCGCGAAGTTCGACTCCAAGGTCTACGAGACCTCGGGCGGCCTGCACGGCGTCGGCATCTCCGTGGTCAACGCGCTGTCGGAGTCGCTCGAAGTCGAAGTCGCCCGCGGCCGGAAGCTCTACCGCCAGACTTTCGCGCGCGGGCACGCCACCTCGAAGCTGAAGGACCTCGGCGAGGTCCACAACCGGCGCGGCACGCGCACCCGCTTCAAGCCCGACCCGCAGATCTTCAAGGACGCGGCCTTCCGCCCCGAGCGCCTCTTCGCGGTCACCCGCTCGAAAGCCTATCTCTTCGGCGGGGTCGAGATCCGCTGGAGCTGCGCGCCGGAGCGCATCGGCAATAGCGGCGTTCCGGAGAAGGCGGTCTTCCACTTCCCGGGCGGCCTCAGGGACTCGCTCGCGACCGACCTCCAGGGCGAGAACGTCATCACCGAGGAGATCTTCGCCGGGAAGACGCCGAAGGAAAGCGGCCACGGCTCTGTCCACTGGGCGATCGCGTGGACGGACGGCGACGGCTGGGTCCGCTCCTACTGCAACACCATCCCGACCGCCGACGGCGGCACGCACGAGGCCGGGCTCCGCTCGGCGCTGCTGCGTGGCCTCAAGGCCCATGCCGAGCGCATAGGCAACAAAGGCGGCCAGGTCATCACCGGCGACGACGTGATGGCGGGCTGCGCGGCGATGCTGTCGGTGTTCATCCGCGAGCCGGAATTCGTCGGCCAGACCAAGGACAAGCTCTCCAGCCCGGAAGCGACGCGCATCGTCGAGAACGCGCTCCGCGACTCCTTCGACCACTGGCTGGCGGCCGCGCCGAACGCCGCCAACAAGCTCCTAGACTTCGTGGTGGAGCGCGCCGAGGAGCGCATCCGCCGCCGCCAGGAGAAGGAGATCGGCCGCAAGACCGCGACGCGGAAGCTGCGGCTTCCCGGCAAGCTCGCCGACTGCAGCCAGGCCGGCGCGGCGGGCTCGGAGATCTTCATCGTCGAGGGCGACTCGGCCGGCGGCTCGGCCAAGCAGGCGCGCGACCGCGCCACCCAGGCGATCCTCCCGCTGCGCGGCAAGATCCTCAACGTCGCCAGCGCTGGCGCCGACAAGCTCGCGCAGAACCAGCAGCTCGCCGACCTCATCCAGGCGCTCGGCGTGGGCACGCGCAGTCACTACCGTGACACAGACCTCCGCTACGAGCGGGTGATCATCATGACGGATGCCGACGTCGACGGCGCCCATATCGCCTCGCTCCTGGTCACCTTCTTCTTCCGCGAGATGCCGCAGCTGATCGAGAACGGCCATCTCCACCTGGCGGTCCCCCCGCTCTTCCGCCTCTCGGCGGGCGGGGAGGTGCGCTACGCCAGGGACGAGGCGCACCGGGCGGAGCTCCTGAAGACCGTGTTCAAGGGCAAGAATGTCGAGACCGGCCGCTTCAAGGGCCTCGGCGAGATGATGCCGAGCCAGCTCAAGGAGACGACGATGGACCCCAAGCGCCGCACGCTCCTCCGCGTCGAGGTGGCGGAAGCGCAGCTGACGGCCACCAAGGTCGCGGTCGACGGCCTGATGGGCAACAAGCCGGAAGAGCGTTTTCGCTTCATCCAGGAGCGGGCGGAGTTCGCAACGATCGATATTTGACGCGCCCTCGCCCAAGAATCGGCGCTTCGCGGCGGCGGTCGGATTCACTAGTTCGATTTGCCACAATTGACATGCGCGCCACGAAAACTATGTATGGCGGAAATCAAATCCATTTGAGCATCCCGTTTGACTGAGACTGCAATGGACCGGCCCGAAGCCGGTGCCGACGAGCCGGACTTCTCGCAACTTGGGCTGAGTGAAAAGGTCCAGGCGGCCGTGCGGGCGAGTGGCTACACCACACCGACCCCGATCCAGGCCAAGGCAATCCCCCATGTCCTGGCGCGCCGCGACCTTGTCGGCGTGGCCCAGACCGGCACCGGCAAGACCGCCTCCTTCGTGCTGCCGATGCTGACGATCCTCGAAAAGGGTCGCGCGCGGGTCCGCATGCCGCGCACCCTTATCCTCGAGCCGACGCGCGAGCTCGCCGCGCAGGTCGAGGAGAACTTCAACAAATACGGCCAGAACCATCGCCTGACCGTCGCCCTCCTGATCGGCGGGGTCTCGTTCGACGAGCAGGACCGCAAGCTCGGCCGCGGCGCGGACGTGCTGATCGCGACGCCCGGACGGCTGCTGGACCATTTCGAGCGCGGCAAGCTTCTCCTCAACGGCGTGGAGGTCTTCGTCATCGACGAGGCCGACCGCATGCTCGACATGGGCTTCATCCCCGACATCGAGCGGATCATCAAGCTCCTGCCGGTCACCCGCCAGACGATGCTCTTCTCCGCCACCATGCCGGCCGAGATCCAGCGCCTCGCCGAGAAGTTCCTCTCCCGCCCGGTGCGCGTGGAAGTCTCCCGTCCCGCCAGCACCTCGACCAACACCTCGCAGATCGCCATTCCGGCCGACCGCGAGCCGGCGGCCAAGCGGGAGCTCCTGCGGTCGCTGCTCCGCGGCACGCCCGACATCAAGAACGCGATCATCTTCTCCAACCGGAAGCGCGACGTCGCGGTCCTTGCCCGCTCGCTGCAGCGGCACGGCTTCTCGGCCGGCGAGCTGCACGGCGACATGGACCAGCATGCGCGCCTCGCCATGCTCGACGGCTTCCGCAAGGGCGAG